>NZ_MVDI01000010.1 GCF_002939305.1 Chroococcidiopsis sp. TS-821
ACACCCAACTGACCCGGTAGACAACACCCCGCCAACTGACCCAGTTGACAACACGCCACCAACCGTTCCGGTAGACAACACCCCGCCAACTGACCCGGTAGACAACACGCCACCAGCGGACACCGAAACACCACTACCAACTGACCCGGTAGACAACACGCCACCAACTGACCCAGTTGACAACACGCCACCAACGGACACCGAAACGCCATTACCAACTGACCCGGTAGACAACACGCCACCAACTGACCCAGTTGACAACACGCCACCAACGGATACCGAAACGCCATTACCAACTGACCCGGTAGACAACACCCCGCCAACTGACCCAGTTGACAACACGCCACCAACGGATACCGAAACACCACTACCAACTGACCCGGTAGACAACACGCCACCAACTGACCCAGTTGACAACACCCCGCCAACGGACACCGAAACGCCACTACCAACTGACCCGGTAGACAACACACTGCCAACTGATCCGGTAGACAACACGCCACCAGCGGACACCGAAACGCCACTACCAACTGACCCGGTAGACAACACTCCACCCACGGATATTGAAGACAATGCACCGTTACCTACAGACCCAGAGACGACTCCGCCATTATTAGATGACGTTAGTCCTTTACCTATAGATGAACTTGATCCAGTAGGAAATGATGTGAAGTTACCAGCAGAATTACGACCCGACTCAGAACTGCAATCATCCACGATTTCGTATCGCTGGCAAAGATTCTTTTTGCGCTAGCAAAACAACTGCTACCGACGGTAGAGAAAATATACTAAGACAAACTAAACTACTGCGGTGGTAAAACAATTGTGGAACTTGGCTCGGCGATCTCTGTTGAGGCAATACTCCAGGGAGTTGTAGGAGTATCAGAATTTTCCACAGATGAGCTATCATCCGTCTTTAAAGTGCTAGTGTCCCAATTGACTAATTGCTCAAGCGCAGCCAACGCTTCTGATGCAGACTGATAACGTTGAGTAAAATCATGGCGCACCATTCTACATAAAACTGTGGCAAACTCGTGACTCACTTGGGCTTTGTGCATCCAGAGTATCTCTCCGGTATCTGCATCAACCTGTAACTCATGAGGAGATAATCCTGTTAAAGCTCTAATCCCTGTCATTCCCAGCGCATAAATATCACTGCTAAATTTCACGCGTCCAGCACATTGTTCGCTAGGGGCATAGCCTTGAGTACCAATTCCAATCGTAAAGGTACTTTGTCCTTCTTGATCCAATACTTGGTTACTGACTTCTTTCACAGCGCCAAAGTCAATCAAAACAAGCTTACCATCAGAGTGTCGGCGAATGATATTACTAGGTTTGATATCGCGATGAATTACGCCATGACGATGAACAAATTCTAAGGTTTGTAGAAGTTCGTATAATATTTGAATAACTGTAGCTTCTTGTAGTTGTCTACCTGGAAGAAGTTCCTGG
This sequence comes from Chroococcidiopsis sp. TS-821, assembly GCF_002939305.1. Taxonomy (NCBI): domain Bacteria; kingdom Bacillati; phylum Cyanobacteriota; class Cyanophyceae; order Chroococcidiopsidales; family Chroococcidiopsidaceae; genus Chroococcidiopsis; species Chroococcidiopsis sp. TS-821. Next base: position 1,453 of record NZ_MVDI01000010.1, read on the forward strand.
CTAAGGGGATGACCAACGACTAATTCTTGTACAAGGTAAAATTCTTCACCCTCATCAAAGTAAGCCAAGAGTTGAGGAATTTGGTCATGGGTTCCTAGCTTCTCTAAAGTTTCTGCTTCTAGTTGAAATAACCGTTTAGCAAGTTGCAAGTGTTTTGGATTATTGCTCGCTAATTTAAGCTGTTTCACAACGCATCGTGGATTTCCTGGACGTTGTTTATCTTCGGCTACATAAGTTTCACTAAAGCCACCAGCACCTAAAACTTTGACAATTTTATAGCGCCCGCCAATGAGTTTTCCAATTGTTGCTAGCTCGCGCTGCTCTAGTAAGTACTGTAAGTCATCTTGTTGGCTAATAATTTCCTGCACAATAGGCGACGCTGCATAGCGTTCTAAACTACGGTGCAAACTCATTTTTCTTAATCTTTCACTCGCTGCACCTGTACCCAAATAAGAACAACTCGCGAGAGCGATCGCAACTAACGGAACTGCAACAGGAAAATATAACCCACTGTAGATAAAACTAAAATAACTAATACTTATCCAGCCAATGACGATTCCCACAGTTGATGCGCATTGAATGATAGTGCGCTTAGACTTTTTGATTAAAAACGCACTACCACCAACCAAAAGTAGGATAAACAAGCTGCGGGCATGAGTGTTCGGAATTCCTTCGGCGATCGCGCGGTTATTTAATAAAGTTGCGATCGCATTTGCTTGAATTTCTACTCCTGACATAGGCTGCGGATACAGCCAACTTTTGGCAAAGGGTGCTCCATGAAAGTCTTGAAGTGAAGCTGCTGTCGCTCCGATGAGAACAATTTTATCTTTGAAATATTTTCCTTGTTGTAAGTAAGTATTCCAGTTTTCTGGGTCTAATACGTGCCAGAAAGAAATCTGTTCAAACGTTCCTGCTGGACCATAAAAATTAATATACTCTGCTCGAGGTCTCACAAACCCAGGATTTATAGCTTTGACAACGGCTTCTTCAAATGAAGGAAAGTCCTTAAGTTCTACTAGGGTTTCTTGCGGATATTGCGCTCGTTGCGCCAATAGCTTAGGAAAAGTACTTGCAAAACGATGAACTTTACCGTCTGCTTCTAGCGGAAAATTAATCGTACCAATTGCTGACGACTCTGTTTGAAACAGGCGTTCGGGCTGTACCAATTGCATTAAGCTTCCTTGATGAAGTTCAGCTTCTGCATACTCGGCAGCTAACGCTACTTTACCCGGATAGCGGCGCAGTACTTCTGCTAATTGCCGATCGTCATCAATTCCGTAGCTACTGGGATTTGTAAATAAGATATCTAAAGCAACGACTTTCGCACCTGCTGAGATTAACCGCTCGACGACTTGCGCGTACGCACTCCGTTGCCATGTCCAAGCTTTCAGAGGTTCTAAGTAAGCATATTTTTGAGGATCTTCCTGCAATAATTGCTTAGGCATCGATAACGATGGCTCATCAATTGCCAAAATGACGATATCCTCCGGTGGTGCTACTGGACCGCGCAGTTCAAAAAACATCGTTTGTACCTGCGATTCCCACATCTGAACAAGCCGCCAACTTCCACCCGTCGCGATCGCAGCAGCAAGTGCCCAAGCTACAGTAAGAATATGTCCAATCCAGGCAAGACGCAATGATTGACGCGCTGTTAGTAGCGCTGTGATTTTCGTCGTTGCGTTATGCACTTTAAGCGATCGCTTCGCAGTTGAGTCTTTTTTCTGGAGCTTAGATGATGTATCGTGTTGCGTCATACTTTGCCTGGAAGCTTACTCTACCTACATCGACCTGTTTTGTCTTTTCTAAGTTAATCTCGCACAATTTCAACATCAACCAAATTTGGCTATGATATGCATAGATTAATCACAATAGCATTTATACTTAGGCTCTAAAAATATCTGGTACTATGTACCTTATCAATAATTTTATTCAATGATGGAAAATATCCTATATTAGAGAATTCTCATATGTTATCTACTTTGTTATACAAAGCCACTCGCGGTCATTAGCACAAGTAGCGGGTGAAATAGCGTTAGCATTAATAATAGAGCGTACCTTCTATCATAAAAATTTCTCTAGAGCCTAGAGACTGTTATAATTCAGCCGATGAGACTAAAGCGATATCTTAGATTTATCTTAGGGACTAAACTTAATTATGTCTTATTATCAGTTTATACCCTGCCCAGGAGCTGTTCCTGAGCTGCGTTGTTGAAGCACATTATTTGTAACATTACGTAGCTTACAGACCATTGAAGACAGTCACAACGTGTCCTCTGGTAAATACTTGTAGCAACTAGCGTTCCAACATTGAGCAGAATCCCTATGTGAAAGCATTTAATTGCGGCTAACACTGCTTACAAGTTAGGTAGTCATAGGGTATTCTTTAGCAAAAGAGAAAAAGACAACTGTATATCATCTGAAACATCAAAGGAATTAATAAAAAATGCGGCATAGTTTGCGCCTTCGAGAAAATATATTTTACTCAACCATTTCAAATACTATAAGTAGTAATAAAAATCGCTAAGGAAAATATCTATTTAAGATCTTAGGTTTAACTTTTATGGGATGCTTAATAAACCGCACGTCTATTTTTGTAGACGGCAATAATATGTTCTATGCACAACAGAAAAATGGTTGGTTTTTCGATCCAAGAAGAGTATTGGAATATTTTAAAACTGAACAACCAGAGACAATATTAATTAATGCCTTTTGGTATACAGGTCTAAAAGATCCGCAAGATCAGCGTGGTTTTAGAGATGCTTTAATTAGTTTAGGATATACGGTACGGCATAAAATTCTCAAAGAATACTATGATGACACTTCTGGTCGCTATTCACAAAAAGCAAATCTAGATATCGAAATTGTTGTCGATATGTTTAACACAGTTGAGCAGTACAACCACGTCATCTTATTCAGTGGTGATGGAGATTTTGAAAGAGCAATCGAGTTATTACGCTCAAAAGATACACACATTACAGTAGTATCTACAGAGGGAATGATTGCGCGAGAATTGCGAAATGCTACTGATAGATATATTGATTTAAATGATATCCGCGAGTATATAGAAAAAGTAGATTATTAATCAAGATTTAGTTTAACTTGTAGCGTTTATTTAAGTTTACAAAAATAAAAATACAACAAGGAGTACTATGCAGCATAGCAAACAAGACCGCATTATCATCTTTGATACGACGTTGCGCGATGGCGAGCAGTGTCCTGGTGCTACGCTCAACGTTGAAGAGAAAGTCACGATCGCCCGCCAGTTATCCCGGTTAGGCGTAGATATCATCGAAGCTGGATTTGCCTTTGCTAGCCCAGGCGACTTTAACGCGGTACAAAAAATCGCTGAAACTGTTGGGACAGAAGATGGTCCAGTAATTTGTAGCTTGGCAAGAGCAATTAAAGACGATATCAAAGCAGCTGCAGAAGCATTAAAGCCAGCAGCTAAAGCGAGAATTCATACATTTATTTCTACATCAGATATTCACCTAGAGTACCAGTTGAAGAAATCCCGCTCGGAAGTGCTGGCGATCGCCGAAGAAATGGTCGCGTATGCTAAATCGTTCATGGATGATGTGGAATTTTCCCCGATGGATGCCGTGCGCAGCGACCCAGAATATTTGTACCAAGTGCTAGAGCGCGCGATCGCTGCAGGGGCAAAAACAATTAATATTCCTGATACCGTAGGTTACACGACTCCGAGCGAATTTGGCGCATTAATTCGCGGTATCAAAGAAAATGTGCCCAACATTGACCAAGCAATTATCTCGGTTCACGGTCACAATGATTTGGGCTTGGCTGTTGCTAACTTCTTAGAAGCTGTTAAGAATGGAGCGCGACAACTCGAATGTACGATTAATGGTATCGGAGAACGTGCGGGAAATGCGGCGTTAGAAGAATTGGTTATGGCGCTACACGTTAGACGGCAATACTTTAACCCGTACTTAGGTCGCCCCGTTGATTGTGAAGAACCTTTAACGAATATTAATACGCACCAGATTTACAAAACGTCCCGCCTTGTTTCTAACTTGACAGGGATGCTAGTGCAGCCGAATAAGGCAATCGTTGGCGCGAATGCTTTTGCACACGAGTCTGGCATTCACCAAGATGGCGTGTTGAAAAACAAGCTAACGTATGAAATTATGGATGCCCAGTCGATCGGATTAACTGATAATCAAATCGTCTTAGGTAAGCATTCGGGACGTAACGCTTTCCGCACGCGGTTGAGAGAATTAGGTTTTGAACTGTCGGAAACCGATTTAAACAAAGCCTTTTTGCGGTTTAAAGACTTAGCAGACAAGAAAAAAGAAATTTCTGATTGGGATTTAGAAGCGATCGTCAACGATGAAATTCAACAAACGCCGGAACTATTTCGCTTAGAGTTTGTGCAAGTTTCCTGCGGCGATCGCGCGTGTCCTACCGCAACAGTGTCAATTCGGACTCCCCAAGGCGAAGAATTAACCGATGCCGCAATTGGTACGGGTCCTGTTGATGCGGTGTATAAAGCAATTAACCGGGTGGTGAACGTCCCCAATCAACTTATTGAGTTTTCCGTTCAGTCAGTAACTGCGGGTATCGATGCGATCGGGGAAGTCACAATTCGCCTGCGTTATGAAGATCGCGTGTATTCTGGTCATGCAGCGAATACAGATATTATCGTTGCTTCCGCACAAGCGTACGTTAATGCGCTAAACCGTTTGTATGCCGCTATCCAACATAAACAACAAGTAGCTGTGTAAATTAGGTTGGTAATTGGTAATTGGTGATTGGTCATTCAAAAGAAACTATTACCCATTACCGATTACCTACTACCTAACTCAAAAAGGTGTATTTAATTATACTCGCTATGCGCGATGATGTATTCGCTAAAGAACAACGATTCCATGACGAATGGGCTTCCACAATAGATGTCGAAGGAATTCAAGTAAAAGACTATTTTGAAGCTTGTACTGCCCCAGAAAACCGCTTCATCCTCAACCATCTTGGAGACATTCGGGGCAAGTTGTTACTCGATCTTGGTTGTGGTGCGGGTGAAAATAGCGTCTACTTTGCGAAAAAAGGCGCAAAATGCGTTGCCGCAGATTATTCACCAGGCATGGTAGAAGTTGCATTGAAATTAGCCGAGGCAAATCAGGTCAAAATTCAAGGACGCACGATGAATGCGATCGCGCTTGATTGTCCTGATAACACCTTTGATATTGTTTATGCTTCCAACCTCCTGCATCACATCCCCAACCCCCACGCTGCCATTCGCGAAATGCATCGCGTTCTCAAACCAGGCGGAAAAGCGTGTTTCTGGGATCCTTTACGACATAATCCTGTCATTAATGTCTATCGACGCATCGCGACAAAGGTACGAACCGAAGACGAAATGCCGCTGGATATTAATATAGTTGATTTTGTGCGATCGCGCTTCTCACAAACAACTTACGATACCTTTTGGCTAGCTACTTTGTGGATCTTCTTACGCTTTTACTTAATTGAAAAAGTAGATCCGAATAAAGAAAGATACTGGAAAAAAATCATCATTGAACATCAGCGACTCGCGCCTGCGTATCAACGCTTAGAAAAATTTGACAACCTGCTCAAAAAACTCCCTCTGACAAAACGCTTCGCTTGGAACATCGCTGTAGTTGCTACCAAGTAGATAAAAAAAGAGAAGTGAGGAACGAGTGGTTAGCAGCTATTGACTGCTAATGAGTACAAGAGAAGTTCGCAAGTTGAGTAGTTTTTCTCCTGAAGCCCCTCTGCGTCCTCTGCTCCTCTACTTTTTTGGCTACGGTTGTCGATTTACCGCTCGATCTAATTCAGGAACAGCTTCTGCTGTCTCAACCTCCGAGCCGGAGTCGGGAAAGACAAATCGCAACAACGGTGGTGCTAAAAAGGTCGTCAAAATGACCATCATAATAATCGCGGCTTCTAGAGGCTTAGAAAGCGCCCCACTTGCCGAACCAACGCCAGCAAAGACAAGTCCTACTTCACCGCGAGGTATCATTCCTACACCAATTGCCAAGCGATTGATTCCAGGTTGACCGAAAACTGCTAAACCGGTGACGACTTTACCGATAATTGCGATCGCAATTAAGAAGCTTGCAATCACTAAACCTTCGCGATTTGTAGGATTCGCTGGGTTTAATACTCCTAGGTCAGTTTTTGCCCCTACAGTCACAAAGAAAATTGGCACTAAGATATCAGCAATGGGAATAACTTGCCGTTGCAATTCTTTACGCTTATCCGTTTCATCCAACACTAAGCCTGCTGCGAAAGCCCCTAAAATCGCTTCGAGGTGAATCACTGCTGCTAAATATGCTAGAGCATAGGCAAAAATGATTGCTGGAATTACAATGCCGCCGCGAGTTTTGAATAGATCGACGACGGAAACAAACATTTTATTGAAAACTTTACCTAGAAGAATGGCACCGAGTAAGAAACCACTCGCACTCAGGATCAAGTAAACAACGTTACCGACATCAATCTCACCTGTTTTCGCCAAGCTAGCAACGACCGCTAAAACAATGATGCCTAATACGTCGTCAATTACCGCCGCACCTAATATAATTTGACCTTCTTTAGAATTGAGTCGCCCCAATTCAGCTAAAACCTTCGACGTAATCCCAATACTTGTTGCGGTTAAAGCAGCACCTGCAAAAATTGCCGGTATTGCTGGAACGCCAAACAAAGTCATTAATCCTGCTGTACCAACTGCAAAAGGTACAGCGACTCCGACTATCGCGACTAGCGTTGCTTGAATTCCAACTTCAAGTAATTCCTTTAAATTCGACTCTAGACCAATTTCAAACAGCAGAATCACAACGCCAATTTCTGCCAAAACACTAATCACGTCATTTTGGTCGCGAAACACCGCTGTTGCTAGCTCAGGAGTCAAACCTGCCGTAGATTCCAAAAAGCGAATAATTAAAGAACTAGAAGGCTCTACTCCAGCTTCTGGAAACGCCAAAAGATGTAAAGCCGAAACTCCGACTAACACCCCACCAACTAATTCTCCTAAAACAGGCGGTAATCCAACACGGTTTGAGAATTCTCCGCCAATTTTACTTGCTAAATAAATGACGACCAAACTCAGCAGTACTGCTGTTAGCAACAAAGTCCCGTATTCTGCTTCAGCAGGAGCTTCTGTTGCTATTTCTGTGGCGCTTGCCAGCAGATACGTACTGTTCCCCCACCCTGGGAGTTGCATCAACCAGGTTAAATTAGGCAACTGCATTTACCTTCCAATATGTGTACAAAAATCATTCTTTTTACTGTACAAGTTTGTTAAGCAAATTAGGAGTGGTTAGTGGTGACTGCGTAAATAGGTTTTTTTTATACTTACTATCAAAATGACACTACTCACTTCCTGATTTCTAACTAATTTTAAGTTACAAAAACTGTAACAATCGCAACATCACTACAATTTAATGCCAAATTAGAAGGCACATCAACCAAGATGCAATCATCAGCTAGCATTCAGTGTGAGGAAATGAATGAGTCTTTTTTATGTAAATTCTCTACGTGAAAGTAGTAATAAATATCATGCTCGCAATATCAATCCGTTACGCGAAGTATTTTTAGTAACAGGATTATTTTTGGCGTTTACTTCTCCTGTTATGGCACAACAACCGCAAATACCCGATCAAATACGTACTATTACCGTGAGCGGTCGCGGAATGGAATCAATTCCTACAACGTTGACTCAAGTGCGTCTAGGAGTAGAAGTACAAGGAAAAACAGCAGCTGAAGTTCAACAAGAAGCCGCCCGACGCTCATCAGCTGTTGTCGCTTTACTCAAGGCGCGTAATGTCGAAAGACTCGAAACTACGGGTATTACTCTTAACCCAATTTATAGCTACAGTGATAATACACAACGGTTGACAGGATATTCCGCAACAAATATTGTCAGTTTTCGGATTGCGACTGAAAGAACAGGAAATTTATTAGATGAAGCGGTAAAAGCGGGAGCAACCCGCATCGACAGTGTCAGTTTTATGGCAACAGATAGCGCGATCGCCCAAGCCCAACAGCAAGCTTTACGCGAAGCGACACAAGACGCGCAACAACAAGCAAATACTGTATTAAGTGTCTTAAATCTCTCGCCTAGCGAAGTCATCAGTATTCAAATTAATAATGCGGGTACCACCCCTCCACCACCTATTCCCTTAGCACGTCAAGCAGCGATGGCTGAGAGTGTTGCAACTACCCCTGTTGTCGGTGGGGAACAGCAAGTTGAAGCAACGGTAACGCTGCAAATTCGTTACTAGAAGGCGGGGTGAGTAGTTAGTGGTTGGTGACTAGTGAAAGAGTTTTGTCTGCAAAAAAGTGCCAGAAAAGACATTTATGCCAAGAAGTGTCTTAACTCATTACTTTCTTAAACTCATAGCTCATAATTTCCCTGACCTCTGACTTCTGACCCCTGACCTTTAGAAACTGTCGTCACTGCTAGAAAAATTAGCATTGTTATCTTGTTTAGAACCCAAAAGATCTAGCTTCTCCACAAGGATAATCGGTGACGTACGCGTTGCACCTGTGTTGCGATCGCTCCAAGTATCAAACTTTAAAGCGCCTTTGACTCCAATCAGACTACCTTTATGGACATAATTACCCGCAATTTCTGCAGTTTTACCCCATAATTCCAAGGTAAACCAGTCAGGTTCATCGCTATTACGTGACTGCCGTCTTACCGCTAACGTTAACCGACACTTGACACTTCCAGATTCAAAATACTTGATATCTGGTTCGCCACCAACACGACCTACTAAAGTTACAACATTCAGACTCATCGCTTTTTCCAGTACAAATGTACTCTTTTATAGTGTAATGGTGAATGTCCTTATTGAACCAAAATCTTGAGGAACAATCGCGTTCAACTTTTCTAGCACATAAATTCCAGTGCTATCAGTTCAGTAGTCATGTCTGCTCAATGGTAATTGCCACCGAAATTTTCTTTAATAACTTGAGGCTTTCATTCAGGCTATTAAGCCAAGCTGTTTGATAACTTCTAATAAATTACATTCGTACCACCATTCTACAATTTTGCTATTGACAATCCGCAGCAGCGTGAAATCATTGATATTCTTAGCTAATTTCCCCGTGGGAGGAATACCCAAAAATTCGCCTGTGTGAGTTCTTTCCAGCGTTGTGCGACACACTACTTTCTCGCCTTCCGCAATCACATCTTCTATCCTGTGCTTGATACTGGGGAATCCTTGAAACAAACTGGTGTTGAATGCTTTATTGGCTTCCAGCTCCACAATTGGCGTGGCGTTGCTATTAAAGGGGTAAGCTACATCAGGAGTCATTAACTCATCGCAGATTTTCTCCCAACCTTGATTTGTTCCCCATCCCGCTTGGGCAAAGCGAAGGGCGATCGCTCGATTTTGCTCACTAAGCATAGCCATTAACCTCAATTTAAATGCATCGTGCTGCATTCAGTATCGAAAATCGAACGAATTGCTGTATTCAAAGTTTTTGCGCTATTTTTCTAAGTTCTTGCTACTGCTGCTGCAAAAAGGCTTTGGGAGTTACCCCGACGATACGCTTGAAATGATAGTTAAGATGTCCTTGGCTAGCGAAACCGAACGGCAATGAATGTAATATTGGTGAGGTGCAATACCTGTGGATTGCTTGAAGAGACGGGCAAAGTGATAGGGACTCAGTTGAGTTAGACTTGCTAATTCAGTCAAGCTCAAATTTCGATCTAAATGCTCGTTAATATAATTAATGACCTGTGTGAGTTGCTGATGAGATAATCTTCTGGCATAGTGCCGAAAACTAGATTTATATGTTGAATATCGGTAAAGAAGATGGATAGCTAGAGCATTTGCTATGAAATCAGAATAACGTTTGCTAGCAATTCCGTCAGTTTCTAGTGCTGTTACTCCCAAAATTAGCTTTCACCAACATTAAAAATTTTCTACGAAATCTAACTTGCAAGCTGCTATTTTTGACGTCACACATTAGCATAGAAGTGTGACTGATTTGTATAAACCTCTATGCTCCTTGAAAGAAGGTCACTGGTTTAAGTTGATCTGCGGAGCTAGCTTTCAACATCTACCTGCGGTTAGAAATTTAACATTAGCTTACACGTTGGCTGGCGCGGACTGTATTGACGTAGCCGCCGATCCTGCTGTTATTGCAGCAGCGCAAGAAGCGTTAGCCGTTGCGAAATCGTTAGCCAGTGATGCTCAGCAGCGAGGTTTTGCTTACCAAAGTCGCCCGTGGTTAATGGTGAGCTTAAATGATGGAGAAGACCCACATTTTCGCAAAGCAGAATTTAACCCACAAGCGTGTCCAGTAGCGTGTCCTCGACCGTGTGAAAAGATTTGCCCCGCGCAAGCTATTGTATTTGACCGCGATCGCTTTTCTGGCGTGGTACAGGATCTGTGTTATGGCTGCGGTCGTTGTTTGCCGATTTGTCCTAGCGATCTCATCTACACGCGCGCGTACGTTTCTACACCAGGTGCGGTCGCGCCGTTAGTTTTATCCACTGGCGTAGATGCACTAGAAATTCACACGCAAGTAGGACGAATCACTGAATTTAAAAGACTATGGCAAGCAATCAAACCGTGGCTTAACAGGTTAAAGTTAATAGCAATTAGCTGTCCTGATGGAGACGGCATGATTGAATACTTGTGGAACTTGTATCGCATCATCGCACCGCTTTCCTGTCCGTTGATTTGGCAAACCGACGGACGACCAATGAGCGGTGATATTGGTGATGGTACAACCTTAGCTGCGGTCAAACTTGGACAAAAGGTACTCGCAGCCGGATTGCCAGGATATGTACAGTTAGCTGGAGGAACGAATGATTACACCGTTGCGAAGTTGAAAGCGATCGGACTTATAAAGGGGTCAGAAGTCAAGGGTCAGAAGTCAGGGAAGGATAATAATCCTCTTTCCTTAAAATCTAACCACCATTCACTCACTAATAACCACCCATATATATCTGGTATTGCTTACGGTAGTTACGCTCGCGTCTTACTTTCACCTATCTTAGAGCAATTAGAACATACGCCTATGAATCAAGCTACTGTAGTGCCATCAACTCGTTTAGAAGACAACCAAGAATTACTTTGGCAGGCTGTTAAGCTAGCAAATTCTTTGGTTTCTCAGCTAAAGTCAATGTAAAAATGCTGAAATTACACGCTTGCGCTCTTACTCTCTTGTTGATAACGCCACCTTAGGAAGAATGCCCAATACAGACGATCTGCAAAAATTGCTAGATATTTTGCCGTTAGAGATTCGACAAGCTTTAGAGTACCACCCTTTAAGGGATAGTTTGGTGGAAGTAGTTATGGATTTGGGACGTCTTCCCGAAGCTCGCTTCCCAAATCAAGCTGAGTATCTTTCCGATACCCCTATTTCGCAGGAACAACTTAACGAGTGTATCCAGCGTGTTGGAGAATTCGGAGGAGATAACCGCGCAGGAATTGAAAAAACATTACACCGCATTAGTGCCATCCGTAACCGTACAGGAAAAATTATCGGCTTAACCTGTCGTGTTGGTCGCGCGGTCTACGGCACAATCGGCATGATCCGCGATTTGGTAGAAACGGGTAGATCAATTTTAATGCTCGGTCGTCCTGGCGTCGGTAAAACGACTGCATTACGCGAAATAGCGCGGGTTTTAGCAGATGAACTTAATAAACGAGTTGTCATTATTGACACCTCGAATGAAATTGCCGGAGATGGAGACGTTGCTCATCCAGCTATTGGTCGCGCCCGTCGGATGCAAGTCGCACGTCCTGAACTGCAACATCAAGTAATGATTGAGGCGGTGGAAAACCACATGCCCGAAGTTATCGTTATTGATGAAATCGGTACGGAACTTGAAGCTATGGCAGCGCGGACGATCGCAGAACGCGGCGTACAGTTAGTCGGAACAGCGCACGGCAATCAAATTGAAAACTTAATCAAAAACCCAACGCTATCAGACTTAGTTGGGGGAATTCAAGCTGTTACATTAGGCGACGACGAAGCCCGACGGCGACGCAGCCAAAAAACCGTTCTAGAACGTAAAGCACCACCGACATTTGAAATTGCGGTAGAAATGCTCGAACGTCAACGCTGGGTTGTTCATGAAAGTGTCGCTGATACTGTAGATAGTCTCTTACGCGGACATCAACCCAGCCCCCAAGTGCGTACTGTAGATGATGCAGGTAAAGTCACGGTAACTCGTCAGCAACCTGTATCAGTTAGAGGGATGACCGACGAGAAGCAAGACTCTAGAACCGCTGCGTTAAATTCCTCCCCAGCACCGATAATCCAATCAAATGGTTGGCGGGCATCAGGGCAAATGTTACCACTACCGCGCCACGCTAAAGAGCAAGAAGCAGGAGTTAATGAATTTGAGCGACTTCTCGACCAATCGCTTGCTTTGCCCAATTCCTTTGGCTATAGCGCGCAAACTACTGCCGGACCCAACGGGGAAGATTTACCTCTGCATATCTATCCTTATGGCGTCAGTCGTCATCAGTTAGAACAAGTGATTCAGGTATTGAATTTACCTGTGGTCTTGACAAAAGACATCGATAGTGCTGATGCCATTTTGGCATTGCGATCGCACGTTAAAAATCACTCAAAGCTGCGTCACATTGCAAAAGTGCGGCAAGTGCCCATTCACATGATTAAAGCCAGCACCATTCCCCAAATTACGCGGACGCTGCGCCGAATGTTGGACATGGACGAACCACTCACAACTGACGAGCGCGAACTCAGTTTATTTGCCCAAGGAGGTAGCGAAGACGAAATCGATGCTTTAGAAGAAGCACGGCTAGCGGTTGAACAAATTGTCATTCCCAAAGGACAACCTGTCGAATTATTGCCGCGATCGCCCAAAGTCCGCAAGATGCAACACGAACTGGTCGAACACTATCGCTTAAAATCCAATAGCTTTGGCGAAGAACCCAATCGCCGCTTGCGGATTTATCCAGCTTGAGTGATTGCAGAAGAGGTCGGAGATCTGAGGTTGGGGGTTAGGGAAAATAAACTTTCTGAATTTATTTGTGGCTTGGAGTTGTGTAAAAAGCAATTTATCTCGGCAACACAAGGCATTAAAATTCAATTCTCTGACCTCCGACCCCTGACCTCTACTCTCGCTTAAAATACTTGACACTTTTTCAAGATTTACTGTTAATATAGTTAAGGTTGAGCCATTGGGGCGTAGCCAAGCGGTAAGGCAGCGGGTTTTGGTCCCGCCATTCCTAGGTTCGAATCCTAGCGCCCCAGTTCCATAAAATCATCAAATATATTTAGACCTTTCACAGTATGGTAAGCGGTAATAGATAAAAGGTTATTGGTAGTTTCGTCTTACAATCTTTTACCTCTTAAATAAATTGACCGCGTTTATGCGGTCGTCGCAGGCTTCATCGTGCAACGGCAAAGTACCGATGACTTGAAAAATGCTGCTAAAGCAATCTTAATGGTGTAGTAAACCGTAAACGATAAGATTGCGTAGGCAGGTATGATCGCACAACCAACGATTCTTGCACTTGATTTTGATGGAGTCATTTGCAATGGGCTAAACGAATATTTTGAGACAGCTTGGCGTACCTATTGTGAGATTTGGTCGCGGACAGACAAAACGCCACCAAATGATTTAGCCACAAAGTTTTATCGGTTGCGCCCTGTTATTGAAACTGGTTGGGAAATGCCAGTACTCATCGCCGCTTTGTTATCAGGAGTTACAGAAGACAAGATTTTGCGCGAGTGGAATGCGATCGCGCGCGCTATTTTGCAGAAAAATCAGCTTCAATCTGCCACCATTGCCCATAAACTCGATTCGTTGCGCGATCGATGGATTCGCGATGATTTAGCAAGTTGGCTAAATTTGCATAGTTTTTACCCTGGTGTTATTGCAAAGCTCAACTCTTGGCTGAATAGCCCGCTCCAAGTATTTATTGTAACGACCAAAGAAGGACGGTTTGTGCGGCAACTCCTTGCGCAACAAGGAATTCAACTATCAGAAAATTCAGTTTTTGGAAAAGAAAACAAGCGCCCCAAGTATGAAATCTTGTACGAGCTAATCACTGCGGCAAAAACATTACCGGTTAGCCTGTGGTTTGTCGAAGATCGGATGAAAACGCTAGAAATCGTCGCCCAGCAGGCAAATCTAGACGCGGTAAAACTATATTTAGCCGACTGGGGCTATAACACAAGCAATGAACGACAAGCTGCTCAGAATCACGATCGCATTCGACTCTTATCACTCGCCCAGTTTACTGATGATTTTTCAACTTGGGGTTAAACCACAGAAATAGCGGTTCTGCTACGCATTCGTACCAACCTTAATGAAAACGATATAAGCTGGTAGCTAATAGCTAATAGCTAATAGCTAACTATGCTCGACTTAACAAAACTCGCAAAAGCGATGCAAGGTATTAGCCAGCATCTTACTTTAGAGGCAGCTGCCAATCGCCAGCGTGTAGAACTAGCTGAAGAGTTATTTGCAGATGCGTGCGCGCGGCAAGCCGAACTAGTTCAACAACAGCAGAAATGGCGCGATCGCATTCTGTTTAGTATTGCCACACCCGTTGAACCGCTCGATGCTGCACTTGATATTCCCATTCCACCAGCAGTTCATACTGTGATTGCAACAGATGGCTCGCAGATTGCCCCCAATCAGCACGAAATTGCTTACTGCTACCTCCTCAATATTGGGCGCGTTATCTTGTACTACGGGCAAAATCGGCAACCATTACTCGATAGCCTACCCGAAGTGTTTTATCGCCCTGAAGACTTATACATTTCGCGTCAGTGGGGAATTCGTACCGAAGAATGGATGGGATATTGCCGTACTGCGTCGGAAGCCACGATTTTGGCAGAATTAGCTCTTGTAGAAGCGAGGGGTGAGGGAGGAGGGGTAAGGAATGGAAAAGAGGTATCATCTTCAGTACCATGCTTGGCAATGGTTGATGGTTCGCTGATTTATTGGTTTTTAGAGCAATTACCCTTAGAAGCACGCGATCGCATTTTACCGCCGATTCTAGACGCTTGGGATCAGCTCAAAAAGGCAGGAATCCCCATTATGGGCTACCTTAGTGCTTCGCGTAGCGGAGAAGCAATTAACTTCTTACGCCTACAAGCGTGTCCGCACGAAAATCCTGACTGCGTAACCTACTGCCCGAATTTAGTTGTCGAAAAAGCCCCGTGTCAGATGCTCGATCCCCTACGCGATATTGCACTGTGGACATTCACTCTGAAGCCAGGACAACGCAGTACCTTGTGGCGCAGTTCGCACCGCATACTCGATCTATACGGTTGCCATACGGTTTATTTTTGCTACGTTCATGTAGGAACAGAAATCGCCCGTGTAGAAATCCCCGCTTGGGTAGCAGAAGATTCAGCGTTGCTCGATCGATCGCTGAGCTTGATGTTGGCACAAGTACAAAAAGGTTACGGCTATCCTGTTGCACTTGCCGAGGCACACAATCAAGCTGTCGTTCGCGGTGGCGATCGCGCGCGTTTCTTTGCCTTACTCGAACAACAAATGATTAAAGCTGGTTTACGTAATGTCGGAATTTCCTATAAAGAAGCCCGAAAACGCGGCAGCATTGCTTAATGAGGGGTGAGTAAGAGAGTGGCTAGTGACTAGTGATTAGTTTTGAGTTTTGAGTTATTCGCTCCTCTGCACCTTTGCTCCCTTGCTCCTCTGCTTTTCTACACGGGTTCATCACTTAACGTTTCGATTAACAAATCAACTTGCTGCTGCCGTTGTTGGAGAAAAGTTTCGCATTGCCGTAAATACTCAACAGCTGCTGTAAATTGCTCAAAGACTTCTTCTAGTTCCAACTCGCCAGCTTCGATTTGAGCAATAATTCTTTCAACTTCTGCAACCTTAGCTTCATAATTCCAATCTGCTTGAAGCGTTGCATCTACAGCGTCAGAATTAACAACTTTACTACGTCTACCCATAATTCATTCCGTTACTTAATACTTTCATCGATGATTTCTGTCACTTCGGCTTGGACTTGACCTTCGCTCAATTGAATAAATAGTTTTTGCCCGACAGCTATATCACTAGCATGACGCGCGATCGCTCCTTGCTCTTGTCTCACTAAGGCATACCCTCGCTTGATGACTGCCCTAGGATCAAGCGTAGCTAACTTCTGCTCTAAAAACTGGCAGTGTAGCGTTGCTTGCTGTAATTGCTGCTTGGTTCGAGCAATAAGTTGTTGGCGCTTTGAGGTGAGTAACTGCCTTTGTTGGAGAATTTTTTCCTCCAAACGCAAATGCCGTAAAGAGACTTTGAATTCTAGTAGCTGATTTTCTGCGTTCTTTAACTGCTGGTATACTACCGCATGCAAAGTTGTTACTCTTTGCCGGTGTGCAAGATAAAGTTCTCGCAATTGGGGAACAACGCGTTCAGCGGCGGCGGTAGGAGTATGAACGCAAACATCGGCGACCAAGTCAGCTAATGATTCATCGCGTTGATGACCAATACCCGTAATCACAGGAATCGAGCATTGCGCGATCGCCCTGACGACTCGTTCGTCGTTAAAGCAAGCTAATTCTTCGACTGCACCACCCCCCCGCGCCAAAATTAAGACTTCTGCTCTACCATCGGCTTCGACGCGCGCGATCGCTCTTGCGATTGAACTTGGTGCTTGTTCGCCTTGTACTAAAGCTGGAGAGAACAACACGCGTAACCCTGGGTAACGACTGCGCAGCGTTTTTTGAATATCACCCCAAGCAGCACCCGCACTGGAAGTGACAACTGCAACCGCGTGCGGATGAGTTGGCAGCGATCGCTTGCGTTCAATCGCAAATAGTCCTTCAGCTTCTAAGCGGTTGCGTAGTTGGCGATAACGTAAAGCCTGTAAACCATCCCCTGCGGGTAAGACTTGCCACACTGTTAACTGATACTGTCCTCGTTGTGGATATAGCCGCAAACTTCCCAAAACAATTACCTGTTCTCCACGTTCAGGGATCTGGGCAAGTTTCTCGATTTGACTGTGCCACACCACACAGTTAATCGCAGCTTTACCTTCGGAATCTTGCAACGTAAAAAATAACCCCTTAGGATGCTTATGAGCGCTAGAAACTTCGCCAACCACCCAAACGTGACTTAACTGCGCATCTTCTTCTAATAACGCCTGAATATACGCAGTTAATCCAGCTACAGAAATCGCGGTATCTATTACTAAATCAGCTTGATAAAAAGTCATTACAAAACTCAAAGAACAGTTAGTAGTAGTTAGTGGTAGGCTTAAAACTATTATCTATTGTGCATAAACTCAGAATCTTCTTGTTAAAAATGTTACTAATCTCGCGCGCAGAATCAATGCAAAATCATGTTTCAGCGATTGATAACGCGTGACTTGTTTTACCATCAAAACTCTGCTTCAAGTTTCATGCAAAAGTCGAAAAAATCTAGTTAAAATAGTATATCTGCACTAGTCATAACTCCCAGAATAATTTTAAACCTCCATACCTAGAGGCAATAATGGCTATTGATACAACTGATACATCCGGAAAGCAAAAAGCCCTGAACTTGGTGTTAAACCAAATTGAACGCAGCTTTGGCAAAGGGGCTATTATGCGTCTTGGAGACGCCACTCGGATGCGGGTGGAAACAATTCCTACAGGCGCATTAACCCTTGATTTAGCTTTGGGCGGCGGTTTACCCAAAGGGCGAGTCATCGAAATATATGGTCCAGAGAGTTCTGGTAAAACGACAGTAGCGCTGCACGCGGTTGCAGAAGTGCAAAAAAATGGTGGTGTCGCAGCATTTGTTGATGCTGAACACGCTCTCGATCCTACCTACGCTGCTGCCTTGGGAGTTGACATTGCCAACTTACTAGTTTCTCAACCCGACACAGGGGAAGCGGCTTTAGAAATTGTCGATCAGCTTGTCCGCTCGGCGGCTGTAGATATCGTCGTAGTAGACTCAGTAGCGGCACTTGTCCCCCGTGCTGAAATTGAAGGCGAAATGGGTGATGCGCACGTTGGTCTTCAAGCACGTTTGATGAGCCAGGCGTTGAGAAAAATTACAGGTAATATTGGGAAATCCGGTTGTACTGTTATATTTCTCAACCAGTTGCGCCAAAAGATCGGCGTAACTTATGGCAACCCAGAAACAACGACTGGTGGTAACGCGCTGAAGTTTTATGCTTCAGTGAGACTTGACATTCGCCGCATTCAAACCCTGAAAAAGGGGACTGAAGAGTTTGGTAATCGCGTCAAAGTTAAAGTTGCCAAAAATAAAGTGGCTCCACCTTTTAGAGTGGCAGAATTTGACATTGTATTTGGTAAAGGTGTTTCAACTTTAGGCTGTGTAATTGACCTAGCTGAGGAAACTGGTGTCGTAGTCCGCAAAGGCGCCTGGTACAGCTACAACGGTGATAACATTGCGCAAGGTCGCGATAATGCCATCAAATACTTAGAAGAAAATTCTGAACTCGCTGAGCAAATTCAACAGCAAGTACGCGAGAAACTAGAAATGGGTGCCGTTGTTTCTGCAAATTCAGTTTCTTCGTCAGCAGAAGAAGAGGATTTAGAAGTTGACGAATAGCAATGGCACGAATTGCCTGCTTTCCGACGCTGATAAAAGTTATTTTTGTCAATCCCCTAGCTGTTTTCAGCTGGGGTTTTTGTTTTAGCTGTGCTAAACGGCAAAAACTAGGTGGCAATTTACTACCGCCACCCGTAACAACTACTAACCAATCAGCTTTAGACGTTTTTGCTGACTAATGTTGGTGATTCACTAGGGGGAACAAAGTTTTTAATTAAATTAGCAAGTTCTTGTAACTGACTAATTGCTTCGGCACCCTCTAACTTCATTAGTTCCCGATCGTCGCGCATCTCGGTCCAGGTGATGCCATAATCGGACACGAGAAACCGAATTAAATGGTTATTTCCTAAGCTAACCATAAATGAGGCACTACTCATTTGTCCACCGCAGGTATAACATGATGCGGGATATCCACGTCGCTCTAACACGATTGCCAAAGCTTGTAGATTCATCACGAGATCCTGGACATATTGTCGGTGTTGTTCTGCTAGTCTGAGAAACACGGTTGTCCTCCAAACACCACACTTAATTGTAAACCTATTTTTAGATTTTCTTTATATTTACCTAATTTGTAGAGATATTTACTCCTAAGGGCAATATTTCATCTAGATTTCAGATAAATATCCGATAAATCCAAGCTAACCGATCGCGCACTGATTGAGTGTATGCAAAAAGTCATATTTGATATATGTAGCTCTAGACGGACACTGTCGTCATGAGTTTCCAGGATTTGCAGCGGCTAGAAATAAAGAAAGCGTTAGGCTGCATTTGCCTGACGCTCAATTGTTATCAGAATGTAAATTTTTATGACTTTAATGAAAAAATTATTGATTTGCTATTAAGTTACTTGCCACCAGCCAAAGGCGGGACCAATAAACCGAACGGTGACCCACCAAATGACAAGAAAGCCAATGCCAAGCCAAGCACCGCGATTGCTCCATTTGGAAAATTGTTGGGCTTGGCTTTTGGTAATAGGAAGCCATGGCAGGATTTGAGCTTCTTTACCGTAGTTTTCGCCTAATGCTGCTTTACGACGCTTTGCTTCGCCCATAGTCTTGTTCCATGCTGTGCTTTGATAATAGCGCTCTCACTGATGTCACAGCAAGGGGTAGAGGAGTTATACAGTTTGCTTGAAAGTTTTTCCAAATAGACCGCAGGGGAGCAAAGGAAGCTTCATAATTCAAAACTCATCGCGCTGCGCAAACAATTCAAAATTCATTCACTAGCTACTAATTACCTACCTCTCGCTTCTCACTTTCAGTTTCTCAATTAGCTGGAGTTAGAAGACTAGAATCTAGATAATCGATTCTTGCCATCGGGCTGAGTGCGGCGAGAACTTGAGAGCCATAACTCCGGTGTAAAACTCGGCTATCCAGTAAAGCAACAACACCATGACGCTCGCGGACAGGAGCGATCGCGCGGGATAACTCATTTAGAGCAGCTGGCAAGAGATACAGTCGAAACCAATCTTGATGCTTGCGCTTGTAGTATGCGACTCGACCTGCGACTAAGGGGTTTTCTAAAGAAGGTAGAGGTAACGTAGCAACGATTAACAGTTGTGGAGTTGGTAGTTCACCCAAATGCTGTCGCCAAAATTCCCAACCAGCGATCAAGATACCGCGTTGATCTAAAGAAGTTGTTTTTTCTACTTGTACCCTAGAGCCAAATTCTGCAGCTAAGGCAGCGCCGACCTGTGCTTTGAGCGGTACATCACCTACCAAAATGACGGTTAATCCAGGCGACGCCGTAGTTAGGCTCAGCAGTGAATGAACTTTTTCGATGAAGGCGGTTTGAAATTCTGGCGTATTTGGTAGCGGTAAGCGATCGGGTAGATAAAGTTGAATCAGATTTTCGCGGCGATCGTCAGAAAACTTGAGACAAGTTAACTCGCCTAAACCCAAGTTTTTTCGATAAATTGGTGCTTCAGTTTCCTGATCCAAAGCACTACCCACTAAAACGACGGGCTGTCTAGACCAAATTGGTGCAAGCGTAGAAGCAACTTCGACAGGAGAAGAGTGCAAGGAGAATGAACCTTGAGAACGCGCAACTGTTGCCCAAAGCAGTTGATTATCGCTGGAACAAAGCTGCCAAAACTTACGCCAAGCATGCGGGACACCGAGCTTGCGCGTTGACATAGATGGCTCTGAGTCATGATTGTCAGTGCGTTGTGGCGCTGTACTTTGGCGACTTATCGCTAAGGTTTGGTCAAGACTATAAAGAATGTCCTGTTCTTGTTGCGAGCTTAAATAGCATTCGTAAGGATTGACAGGATGTTGAAAAATCGCTTTTGTTAGTTGAACTCGTGCATCCCGAATAGCTTCTACGTGCTTGGGAAAAGCAAGCATCAATTCATCCCAATCACTCGGTTGAATCGTTGCAGTGAGTTGCGTGCGAGTCCAAGCTTCGAGGTCATCAACACCATCAAGAATTGTTGGTATATTGCTAGGGAATCCTTTTCCTGCTAGCTGTGCTTCTAACCACGATGCTGGAGAAGTCAGCAGTAATCCCTGAAAATCATCGTCAGCCCAAGAATTACTTGTGAGAATTTGTTTCTCAGTTTGCAACCACTGTTGTAGTGGAGGAATTTCAACTCGTAGCAATCGCTGCTGTACTTCCTCAGGGGCAACTATAATCACAGCCTCTTGCCACATCAGTGCAGGAGCAAGATAACTCAGGCGATAGCGCCCTTGATAGCCACTACCAGCGCCGACTTGAATTAAAGCACTACGCTTGAGTCGCAATCCGCGTGCTACCAGCCGTGCCATTGTCAGATGATGGTGCCAGGAAGCTTCGCCTTGCGATCGCAAGAAGTTATGCAGTGAGTAATGGACTTCTGCTTCAATCACGTAGTTTTACTCGTACTATCAACTTGGTTTGCTCGCGCCTGTTTTATTATGAATGCAAATACAAGGCAGCTGAAAGTGGAATTGTCCCATCGATGATACACAACCGCTTCTTTGACTACTGTTGTATCTCAGGGAAGCTTTATGCAGTGTAGCTAAATTTCAGGCGATCGCGCCTTTCTCAAATTAATTATGTGTAAGACTAATCTACATTGTAAAAGCCTCCAGGACAGGTCAGACGCCTGCCCTTAACTCAACTATCTACGCTCTACAACCACTTTAACTCCGTACTCTGGTCGCAGCGTAATCGAGGGCTGCGGCACAATCGGAAAATCGGGGACAAGATTGAGGCGAAACTTTTGCGCGATCGCTGCGAGTAACAAAATAGCTTCCATGAGTGCAAAACCTTTGCCAATACAAACGCGCGGTCCATCTCCAAAAGGAATGTAAACGCCTCTGGGTAACTGTTTTTCTAAATCGTCCGCCCAGCGTTCGGGTTTGAAAGTCTCCGGATCTTCAAAGTAGCGAGGATCGCGATGCATGACCCACTGGCTAATCATAATTGTGCAACCCTTCGGTACGCTATAGTCACCGACTTGACAATCTACCGCAGCTTCTCTGCCAAAAATGGCAACTGGTGGGTAAAGTCGCATCGATTCTTTGACAACCATATCGGTATATCGCAACTGCGGCATATCGGCGACAGTCGGAGAACGTCCATCAAGTACTTGTTGTAACTCGGCTTCGAGTTTAGCTAGCACTTCGGGGTGTTGAGCAAGTAACATCCACGTCCAAGTCAAAGCATTTGCCGTAGTTTCATGTCCTGCAAGCATCAAAGTTGCCACTTCATCGCGTAACTGGCGATCGCTCATTCCTGTCCCATCGTCTTCATCGCGCGCCTGCATCAGCATCGAGAGTAGATCTCCAGGATCCTCGCCACTGGCACGTCGCTGCTGGATAATGCTATAAATTGTGGCATCCATTTGACTAATCGCGTTGCGATAGCGAATATTTTCTGGTCGCGGAAACCATTCCCAAATCAAGAAATTTTGCTTGCGCTTACTCTCGAACCAATCCATTGCCACATCAAGCGCGTTAGCCACAACTTGCGCATTTCCTTCATCAATGTCCTCGTTAAATAGACACTTCATCACAATATTTAGGGTAAGCCGCATCATGTCAGCGTGAATATTGCGCGTTTCTCCGTTTTGCCAAGTTGCGAGCATTCGTTCAGCATAATCAACCATTACTGTGGCATAACTCGCAATTCGCTTTTGGTGAAACACCGGTTGAGCAAGACGGCGCTGGCGAAACCACGACTCGCCTTCGCTAGTTAATAGTCCTTCACCCAATAAAGTACGTAATGCCCGAAAACCACGACTTTTAATAAAAGAATCGCGGTCTTTGAGGACTTCCTCGATTAGATCTGGATGCGTAAGGAGACACGTTGGCGTTAATCCCAAGCGCATCGGCACTATATCGCCATACTCGCGCGCGCAATGCGTTAAAAATCCTAAAGGATCTTGGCTTAAATCCAGCAGATTGCCAATTAAAGCCTTGCCTTCTGGTCCTGGTAATTCAAAAATGTCTTGTTCCATGATGACCCTGATGATTGATAATGCGATGCAACCTCTATAACTAGTTTATTGAGACGCACAGAATCAGCCTTTGGTTACAGTCAAAATCTTTGAACGCCAAGAAGTGCGATCGCAAGGGCGTCGTGTCTGCCAGTAAAATTAGAGAGATACCTGAAAGCAGAATGATTAGCCGCAAGATAGTAGTGTACTAGAGGCGATTCTCATACAGCTACTAAGTTGAAGTGTTTAGACTGCTACAGGAATTACAGTACAAGTTTATAAGTTTATAATCGAAGGCATTGCCAGTATGTATAGTTTTTCCGTGGCGCCTAACTAGTAATTACCATGTCTGCCGATCAGCCTTCCAATCCTCAAAGTACCTCAAGTTTAGAAGAAATCCGTGCTGCGCGTTTAGAAAAAGTTGCTCAACTCAAGCAACTAGGAATGAATCCTTATGCTTATCGCTGGGAAGTCACGCATCATGCTGCACAACTGCAAGAAAAATTTGCTGATTTACCTAGCGGGGAAGAAGTTGATGTAGAAGTTGCGATCGCCGGTCGCATTCTCGCGCGTCGCGTCTTTGGGAAACTTGCTTTTTTTAGCTTGCAAGATGAAACTGGCACAATTCAACTATATCTGGATAAAAAAAGAATCCAGCAAGGCATGGCAAGTACCGATCCTGATGCTTTTAATCACTTGAAGCAGCTAACGGATGTGGGAGACATTCTAGGAGCTAAAGGTACGATTAAGAAGACGGAAAAAGGTGAGTTATCTGTCAACGTCAGCGAATACGCAATTCTGACAAAGTCTTTATTACCCTTACCAGATAAATGGCACGGTCTTACGGATACGGAAAAGCGCTATCGTCAGCGGTATGTGGATTTAATTGTTAATCCAGAAGTTCAGCAAACATTTCGGCGGCGCGCGCAAATTACTGCAGGAATTCGTCGCTATCTAGAATCAAAAGGCTTCATTGAAATAGAAACTCCTGTCCTACAACCAGAGGCGGGTGGTGCGGATGCGCGTCCGTTTATCACCTACCACAATGCGCTGGACATGGAGTTGTATTTGCGAATTGCGACAGAACTACACCTCAAGCGAATGATCGTTGGTGGGTTTGAAAAAGTCTTTGAATTAGGGCGCATTTTTCGCAATGAAGGCGTCTCGACACGCCATAACCCAGAATTTACCTCGGTAGAAGTTTACCAAGCTTATGGTGACTACCATGATATGATGGCACTGACGGAGGATTTGATTGCGACCGTAGCGCAAGAGGTTTTGGGTACGCTGCAAATTACATATCAAGGTGAGGCGATTGATTTAACTCCTCCTTGGCGGCGCGTGACGATGCACGATTTAGTCAAGGAAGTAACAGGAATCGATTTCGCGACATTTTCTACGCTAGAAGAAGCAAAAACAGCAGCAACAAGCGCAGGAATTGATGTTAAAGAGTGTGATTCGATTGGCAAAGTTCTCAACGAAGCGTTTGAACAAAAAGTCGAATCGCAGCTGGTTCAACCAACATACGTTCTCGACTATCCTATAGAAATTTCACCTTTGGCAAAGCCGCATCGTTCTAAGCCTGGTTTGGTAGAGCGATTTGAATTGTTTGTTGTCGGTAGAGAAACCGCTAACGGTTTTTCAGAGTTAACCGACCCGATCGACCAACGTCAGCGCCTCGAAGCCCAAGCAGCGCGCAAAGCAGCTGGAGATCTAGAAGCACAGGGCGTCGATGAAGATTTTATCACCGCTTTAGAATACGGAATGCCGCCCACTGTGGGTTTAGGTATCGGAATTGACCGCTTGGTGATGCTGTTGACAGATTGTGCGAGTATTCGCGATGCGATCGCTTTTCCGCTGCTCAAATCGGCTAGCAGCTTGATCAAAAAATACAATTACGATCCCGCTCGGAAACTTCTCCAAATTGAATTCAAAAACGGCAGCATTTACAACTACCACGACGTTCCTGCTGATATTGCCCAAGGGTTAGAGCAGGAAACTTCTCAAGGTCAATACTTTAACGAATACATTCGCGGTAAATTTGCCTACGACCAAGTAAGGTTGAAAACTGAGTGATAGCAGGGATCAAAGGATAGGGACTCGAATGATTGAAGAGCTTAAAAAGTGTTGTATGGAAGATCAGGTTAGCCGCATTTGGGTTGGAACATCTTTGGATAATGAAGCTGCAAAGAGGATTTTTGAGGTAACAGGTGCGCGGAAAGTCGGAGAGACATATCTTGAATACATCTACTATCTTGACGAGGGTGCCTAAGGCAAAAGAAGTTCTTTAGAACTCTTGCCTAAGTCGAAAACTTATGAATGTCATTCCCAGCCGCAACGCTATCGCTCAAGGGCACGCTCCATGTAATGTAGCGCAGAATCTTGCGAGATTCGCTCTACTCAACATGACAGTTTAAGACTTGTGCAAGAAGTCTATTGAAATTGCAGCAATACAGACAGTATTAGTCCACGCAGGTGGACTTTGTGTATTTAGCCGCGACTTCAGTCGCTAGGCGTTCTGTTGCACCAACCTTTAGTTAGAAACTTCAGCTAACTCAATCACGCGTCCTTCTAAATCTTTGACTAAGAAGTTTAATGGCTTTTGACTGAGAATTTTGTGCTTTAACCCACGGACTTCCACCCGCATCAAGATTTGTTCTAAACAGTCGCGGTCAAAGCAAACATGACGTTGCTGATTTTTTTTTCCCAGCCCCGCACCAGACACTACGTGCAACTGAGTGTTTTTCTTCAGTTGATACCACAGCCCATCGGGAGCATTCAAGGTGCGAGTCGTCCCAATTCCTGGACTAGCAGACATGTATAAGGGGTCAATTCCTGCTGCACCGATAGTTTGCTCGTAATTGTAATAGTAGTGTAATGGCACATCAGCAGCTGGTAGGTCGAGTAGCCCTTCATACAACTGTCGAGCAATTTCCATATCAGACACCATCACAGTATGTACTTTGGGCGCACTTGTCAGAAATAGCCACATCGCGCCTGCATATGCGGCTAGTAACATAACCATAATTCCTTGCGTGGAAAACAAGGTGTCGAGTCCTGGAAAAAAAGCACCTACAGTTAAAGGCGAAAGAAGAAAAGACATAATACCAGAAACTAAAAACATTAATTTACAAGGGTTTAGGCGATAATTAGTATTAAAAACAGCAACTCGTATCTTGCTTGAGGGTGTAGTTGATTTACCTAGAGCAGTCCATCGTTGCTGAGTTAGATATTGTTACGTATACATTTCTAGTTTATCAATGACAAAAAGTCTAACTGTTGTCCTTCCGTTTATTATGATCTAAGCATTTATGCTGAAGCAATCAACTGAGCGCACTTGATAACGTTAACTTAGCACGAGACTTCTGCAGCAACAAAAACAACAAAGTGAGGAATCACTATCCTCACTTTTGGAAGTCTTTCGTTTGAAAGTGTGTATGAGAACGCTGACTAATTCAATAAGACTGCACCATCGGGTTGCACCCTGATTGTTGTTCGATCCTCGCCTAAGTCAGTGGTTGCATCTAATGTCACTTCTAACAACCCCATTGAAGTTGCGCTTACAGCTGGTCTGAGTAATCCTCGGTCTTGTCGAGAAAAGGTTAATGATATAGGTGCAGATAAATTGCGGAGTGTTACTTCCGACTTGCCTGCAAGACTTCGTTGTTCAGTATCGCCAATGACTTGATAGAATACAACTGCATTAGTTGCATTAGTGAGTCGAATGTTGACTCTGCCATCGACAGGCGTAACTCTGGCAATAGGCGCCTGTTGTTGTTCTGGTAATGGAGGCTGAATAACCGCTCCCGGTGCTGGGGCGGGACTGGGAGTAGTACCAGGTTCAGGGGTAGGTGTTGCATCAGTTCCAACCGGTGGGCAAGGAGAAGGCGGCGTTGTTCCTGGAGTTGTAGGTGATGCAGGTGTTGTTCCAGTTCCCGGCGCTACTGGACTTTGGGTGCGATTGTAAGGTGGTTCGTTAAAAATACTGGGTCTAGGGTTAAGAGATGGACTAGTAGGGGTAGGTTGCGCTTGGGATAATAGGTTTTCTTTAGGAGTAGCAAAGGCTGCACTTCCAGATGTGATTGGAACTATCAGAATTGTACTAATAACAGCAAAAAGTTGGGCTTTACTATGTCGAGGATCGTTAAACATTTTTACCTCTTAGGCAAACATTCATCCTAATTTCATTAAATGAACTTAATTTAAAAATTGTTCTTTTAATCAAAAGCTATTTTGCTGCAACTAAATTCTATCTTGAAGAAATTAAGTTACGAGTTAGATTTGGTTTGAATAACTCATAACTTAACTAAATCTGAAGAGTGGAATTTGCGATTAAGCTTCTTCCCAGAGTTGACGAACTTTACCAGGCAAATATTCAGCGATTTCTTTAATTCGTTCTTCAGACAATTCGTCTTTGGTTGCAGAAAAGACAGCCGAAACAACTTGTTCGCGGTCTATATCGTAACCTGTTGCGGCCATTGGCGATTCATTTTTGACACGGAACAAAAAGCGATCGTCATCAATATTAAATAATCCAGGACCACCATGTTTTTTGAAAGGTGGACGAACTCTACTCAAAAAGCCAACAATTGGATTGGTATCTTTCCAAAGGTCTGCAATTTCCATTTGTAAAGCTTTATCTTCGGTTGGTAGTGCTTCTTCGTGTAGTTCGCTTTCTACACGCTCGATCGCATCCGTTGGCATCAAGTCACGCATTACACGATAGACAACTTCTACGACATCTCTCGTGTCAAAGATATCTTCTAGTCCACCTTTAATCATCACCTTTTCGAGGAAAGGCATATCTTTTGTTGCAATGGGGACTGATACCCCTTCTTTAAGCGATTTGGGCGGATTTTCTTTCATTTTTTGCAACATCCGCTTACCTTTGTCAGTAAGCTCTGCTGATTCAAAAGTAATTAAATGAGGAAGCGGACCATCTTCTGCCCCAAAAGTATTAGCAACCCTAAAGTCAACTTCTTTAGAATCGACAACGCTGGGGACATCTTCTTGATTAGCATAAGCATTGCCGGAAAATTCAGCTTTGATGTATTGCATCTGATTGAGATAATCAAGATGTCCTAATAGCTCAGCTCTTGTTATTTGTACTCCTGGAAAGAAATCGCTTTCCTCAAACTTAACTTCGTGCATTCCTTGACCACTATCGTTAATTTTATTGAGGATGATGTAGACAATATCTTCTCTAATTGGAATTGGCATTGCACTTTTCCTATTCTTTCTAAATTGTTAACATTAGTAGCACTACGAGTGCATTTAGTTAAGCTTCCAGCAGCTTTGAGAGTCCTTCTGACTAGGCTCAATTGTGGCGGATACTACCTACAACTGATGTCAAATAATGTTAAAGAAGCAATTAGTTATGAGCGGTCAGCTTTTAGTTGAAAGAAGATGGATAAATCCGAAAGCTGAAAATTAAAGATACTATCCATGGATTCTTCAACGATAAATCGAGGAATGAATGTGATTCCGCCGATCGTTGACTAATCGCTAACCACTAGTAGCTAATTGCGCTTATGTCACTGTAAGTTATTAGGAATAATTACTACAGTGCATCTGCCACAGGAAGCATTTTGACAATTTTTTATTACTCGGTAGAAGGCTTAGAACTCAGAACTCGTAGGTAAAGTAACCGTAAAAGTAGTTCCTTTGTGAAGAGTACTTTCGACTTGAATTTGACCGTGGTGATTTTCGACAATTGCGGCGGCGATCGCCAAACCTAAGCCTGAACCTGTTGGCGTAGCGACTAAAGTTGACGCCGCGTGCGTGCGGGCAGGATCTACGCGATAAAAACGGTCAAACAAGCGCGGTAAGGCAGACTCAGGAATTCCAATACCTGTATCGCTGACTTTGACTTGTAGTAAAGCAGTACGTGAAGTGTGCGGCGCGGCGACTCTTTCTAACTCGACATCTACTTTACCGCCAGGTGGGGTATAGTGGACTGCGTTGACGATTAAGTTGGTGAATAAACGAACTAGCTGATTCCAATCGCCTTGGAGGGTAAACCAATCGTCGCTGAGCTGTGGATTGTGCGTCTCTGGAGGCTCGATGAGGTGCAGCGATAATGTAATATTTTTTTCAGTTGCTGGTAACATTTGTTCTTCTACGACTTCCATCAGTAAAGCGTCCAAAGGACACGCAGCAAAACAAGGTTGTACAATGCCACTATCTTGGCGTGCAAGAAAGAGTAAATCATCTACTAAGCGCCCTAATCGCTGAGTTAACCGTTCGATGACGGTTAACTGTTGGTAGTATTTAGCACTAGCACCCGATGTTTCTGCAAGTTCGGGATCTGTTAAGGCGACTTGAACGTTCGTTTGAATCAAAGCGATTGGACTTCTGAGTTCGTGAGAAGCATCCGCAGTAAACTGTTTGAGGCGTTGGTACGATTCGCGCACCGGTTCCATTGCTTTTCCGGAAAGAAACCACCCACACAATGCAACGGAAAATACCATTAATCCTGTACCAAGACTTAAATCAAAAATTAACTGGCGAATCGGTTTTGTGACTTCAAACCACGGGTGACTCACGCGCAAATACCCTAGCACTTGTCGCCCCATTTCAACTCTTTCGGTAACTTGTCGGAGTAATAGTGGCGTGTAATCTTGTCCATTGATTGCATCTGAATCGCGAATGACTCTCACTGTTTCACCAGTTCGATTTGGATGCACTGGAAGCCCTAAAGGTTCAGATAAAGTTGACCACAAAAGTTCACCAGTAGGACTAAACCACTCTAAATCGATATGGTCGTCATCAACTGCGTCTGCATTATCGCGAAAAGTTGCTTCGATGTTGATGCGGAATTGCTCGCTATTGGTTGTAGCGGATTCAATGACAAGCGATCGCTCAACAACTTCAACAACGTGATTGAGTGTATCGTCAATGCGCTCGATTAATGTACTGCGAACATATAAGTAAACTCCACTAGCAAACAGCAGCAATAACACCGCAGTTACAGACGTATACCACAAAGCCAAACGGCGACGAGTAGCTTGAAACATTTTATAGCAGGGTTCAGAGGTCAGAGGTCGGGGGTCAGGGTTAAACTCTCCTTAGGGAAATCACTACGAGCTTCTATCATGTCTTAACTTTATGGACTAGAGCTTTTATGACCCTAAAAAGCTTAACCCAACTATTGACGCTGCACAGAATGCTGCCATCTTTAGCGTAGGACACTTCAGACAATTTCAACTACTGAGCGCGAGGGTAAACGCTGCTGCTGCCACCAGGGCTGCGACTGTGCGAATATGGTTCCAAAACGTCCAATTGGTTAGGTAGCTAGCCCACAAGTTTGCACTCTCAGTGCTGTCAGGCTTAACGGTCGCTAGCGCTTCGTTGAGTGGCACATTAAACGCTATTGTAACTAGTACTGTACCAACAAGATAAGAGCAAGCGCCAATGAGTAAGTAGATATCACTAGGTTGATACCCTTTTGACAGCGAAGCAATAGCAAGAAGAAGGCAAGCTGCGGCTGTACCAAACAAGGCTGTCATAAAGAATGGATTGATTGCCGTGATATTAATCGATTGCATGGCGATAATCCCCTGTTGCGGTTGAAGTCGGGCAAGTGCATTCATCACGAAGGTAGAGAAGGCGAAGAAAACTCCAGCGACTAGCCCGCAGCCCAATGCCGTCACAAGCTTCAGTACAAAAGGTAAGTGATAGATCGTTGCCATAAAGATCTCCTGTGAATGACTAACCAGCGTTACGGCTTAGATCGTCGCTTGCCAGAAGTTGAACTTGGATACGCGCAGCCGCGAGCGATCGCGCTAAACTTGTACCGCCAAACTCATCATTTTCAATATGGATGAACGTAATATCAGTGATACCAATAAACCCAAAGACTGTTTTTAAATAAGGATCTTGATGATTCAGCTTCTCGTTACGTCCACCAGGTTCAAAGCCAGAACCACCCCGCGCGGTGACAATCAACATCTTCTTACCTAAAACGAGTGGTTTATAAGGGTTGGTCGCATTTTCTGGGTCAAATGCAAAGGTTCGCCCCACGCGCACAATCTGGTCAATATATGCTTTAAAAGTACTGGGAACGCTGAAGTTGCACATGGGTATGCCGATAACGTAGCGAGCGGCTGCTAAGAATTCATCAATCAGGCGATCGCTGAGAGAAATTACCGCGCATAGTTCGGGCGTGCGTTGTTCTGGTGGTGTATAAGCTGCTGCAATCCATGATTCATCGACATGGGGAATAGGATAGCGACCGATATCTCGATAGGTGACAACATCAGATGGATGCGCTTGTATCCTTGCTGCAATAAATTCTTTTGTTATCTGGCGGGAGTGCGATCTTTCTCCTCTAGGACTAGAATCAAGGTGTAGAATGCGAGCCATAGTTCTGCCTCAGTGCTTACCATTTCACCTTAAATAAACGATTTATACTGGGCTATCTGATTCTTGTGCAATTATCAAAATCTTGCGGTCAGTTTTTCGGTTACGAAGACAATTGAAGGTTAGATCGTGAAGACAACCGTCCCGGATCAGCAAGAAACAACCGGCGTACCCATTTTGTCGAGTCAAAATCAAGGTTGGGAAAATATTCTGGTTGAGCAATTCCAACATCCTGCGGGTGAGGGATGGTGTCATTTTAGCGACGATCGCGCAATTAATTTATCGCTTGCACCGCGTCCTGTCAGCTTGATGCAAATCCAAGGAGGTAAAACTTATACGGCGCTATACGGGAAAGGTGATATTTCGGTAACGCCTGCAAAGATGCCATTTTTTGCCCGCTGGGATCGAGACGATCGCTACTTGCAAATTCGGGTTGCGTCTGGCTTCATGAAGCGCGTTGCTAGTGAAGTGCTTGAGCGCAATTTCGAGCATCTGGAATTACTCGCCCAATTTCAAACTCGCGATCCGCAGCTTGAGGCGATCGCTATGCTGCTACTTGCAGAACTTCAACAGGAAAATTTAGGCGGTAAGCTTTACGTTGAATCACTAGCAAACCTGCTAGCAGTGCATTTACTCAGATTTTATTTTGCTACTCAACCTCGCGTGGCAATTTACGAAAGCGGTTTAACCCAACGTCAACTGCTGCAAGTTTTGGAATACATCAACGAATATCTCAGTCAACAAATCATCAAACTTGCAGACTTAGCGAATTTACTGGGTATGAGTCAATTTCATTTCAGCCATTTGTTCAAACGATCGCTAGGAATCGCGCCTCATCAATATCTGCTTCAGCAACGAGTCGAACGCGCAAAGCAGTTGTTGAAACAAACCGATCGCTCGATTATAGATATTGCCTTTTTGTGTGGGTTCAACAGCCACAGTCATTTGAGTAAACAATTTCGGCAACTTACGGGTATCACTCCGAAAGCATATCGAGCGCAATAAAGACAAACCTCAGCAACTGCATTCCCTAATTACCAAGAGTACGGTAAAATTTTGGCGTTTACACAAGAAGCTTGCCTTTTGCACATCAGCTTTATATGGTAGTGAGGAATTGCATAATGTCTGAGGCAGCACTTTTAGATTCTGTACTCGGGTTGCCAGTTCATCTGATGGATGACTATATCCCTTGGTTGCGATCGCGCTTGGAACAAGGCATTGGTACCCACGTGATTACGCTGAATGCGGAAATGACGATGCAAGCAGAGCAGCACACTGCGCTTGCACAAGCAATTCAACAAGCGGAATTAGTCATTCCTGATGGGGCTGGAATTGTTTTGTATATGCTGCTGCGCGGTAAACGCATCCAACGCTGTCCAGGAATTGAGCTTGCTGAGTTACTGTTGAAAAGTTTAGGGCAAACGCCGACTGCGTGTCCTGTATTTTTCTATGGAGGTTCGCCAGGAGTTGCTGCTAAAGCTGCTAAAACTTGGCAACAGCGATCGCCGCACCTTCAAATTGTTGGTACTGAGCATGGCTATGTGTCACCTACCGAAGCCGAAAAATTAGCGCAAACGTTGCAAAAGCTACAACCAAGGTTGATTTTGGTGGGACTTGGCGTCCCGCGTCAAGAATTGTGGATTACACAAAATCGTCATTTGTGTCCCCAAGCGACTTGGATTGGTGTTGGCGGTAGTTTTGATATTTGGGCAGGCGTTAAGTCTAGGGCACCGGCTTGGCTAGGGAATAATCATCTAGAATGGCTGTATCGTTTGTATCAAGAACCTTGGCGCTGGCGAAGAATGCTTGCTTTACCAAAGTTTGCTGGTAAAGCTTTAGCTAGCCGTTTGACACAAATTTAGTTGCACGCGGACAGGAATCGATAAGGTATCCAGCAATTTCTCGGATTACCTGTTATGGCAATTGAAGGGATGCTTGGGATAGGAATGTAACTTGCTTTTCACCTTGACTTGTAACCTGCGATCTCTGCCATAACTGCTACTATTCCTTAATTAACTACTCACAACTTCGATACCTTTTTGTACTGCATTTTTACCAAAGGAAAAACGTTTGCCGCGATAGTCCTTAGCAGGAGTGATGTAGCAAACCAAAGCGTATCTTTTACTTTTGTCTTGCTGATGCCATCCCTTATGTACCAATTGTTGATTGGAGATAATCATTGTCCCTGCTTTACCAAATAGAGGTACTGCCTGTCGATCGCTGTATAAGAAAGTTATATCTTCCTTATAATTGCGGCTTTTTGTTGAAGTATATAGTACGTGCTTTATCCAACCGTAAAAATAATTTAGTAACCTTCTGTATGTATGAAAATGAGATCCAGGAATAACAGTATAAGGACCGTCACCATATTCGTTGACGTCAGTTAAATAGATAAATGCTTTATACACTGTTTTCGTCACGCGGTCAGTATGATAACCCCGCTTTGAGACTGTATCTGGATTATCTATCTTAATAGAAATATTT
The DNA here is from genome assembly GCF_002939305.1 of Chroococcidiopsis sp. TS-821. NCBI lineage: Bacteria > Bacillati > Cyanobacteriota > Cyanophyceae > Chroococcidiopsidales > Chroococcidiopsidaceae > Chroococcidiopsis > Chroococcidiopsis sp. TS-821. The sequence continues at coordinate 35,226 of NZ_MVDI01000010.1, forward strand.
TCCAAAACGACAGGTTCGCCAATACGCGCTTCTAAGATATCTTCAATTATGTGCGAGTGGAAGAGTTTTGCTAGCTTTTCGTCAATTTCTTGGGCATTCATAATTTGTTGAACGTCCAAGTCAACATCGTGGATATCTCTACGACATAGTAGATAGCAGTCTCCAGAAATTAAATGGCTTTGGTTAGTGGCATATAAATTAGCAACCTCGACCAAGCGATCGCATTCTTTCCGACTCAAAAACTCAGGAATCACTTCGTAACCTTGCTGTGTGAATTGATTCCGTGGTTGCTGTCGATATTCCTTACGGTCATTAATAATTCCAGTTATCTCTTGGTTCAAGACCGAAAGTTCTCGCTTAAGACGTCGACTGATTGGTTTGAGGCGTCGAAGCATCAGATAAACCCTGCTGATTTTTTAGAAAACTATGCTAAATTTTATACTCACAGGTACGTTCTGGCAATTCACTCTTCAGTATTATTTCTGAGACAATCCCAAAGGCAGAATTTTGCCAATTATTAAAATAATTATAATTTATGCTCTTATATCTTGCTCAATTATTAATTTTTGACTGATAAAAAGTTTGTTTTTGGGGGCAAAACCGAGATTTGCTAAAAAATATTGCACTCAATAATGAATTTTATCAAAAATACGCCCCATCTTGGCATATATAATTAAGACTTCTTTGACGCGATATTAAGTATAAAAATACACGATTTTTGCTAGCAGCTTAAGCAGCTAAATTGTCTAAAAGCACACCACAATGCGAGAAACGTGGAAGTGAAACACAATATACAAGTATTGAAAATTTCAGCAACTTACTTAGAAAACTAGTCAACCCTCATTTAGCAACAATCAAACTTTTTGCTATTTTGCTCTAGGTAGTTGAGCAGATCAATTATGGCAGCATTATTAGCTATATCGATAAATATACATATAGTATTCAAAGTGAAAAAATCAGTGAGAGCGAGAGTGGCGAGCGTCTTGAATGTTTTTGTCTTTTTGAAGAGTTTTATAAGTGGAGGTTGCGATCGCAACTTTTAATAGTTGGGAAAACGCAATGAAGCACTAGGGGTATTGCTGTACTTGTAGCGCGCGTAGCTGAGATACCAGTTTTCAGCAAGTTTGGGTAGGATTTTTAATGGGACAATCAATAAAGATCAAAGCCAGAGAGTACCCCGAATATGCACCTGAGTGAAATCACCCATCCTAACCAGTTGCACGGCTTATCGATTCGCCAATTGCAGCAGATCGCCCGTCAAATTCGGGATAAGCATTTGCAGACTGTAGCAGCAAGTGGCGGACACCTAGGACCAGGATTAGGTGTGGTGGAATTAACACTAGCGCTTTACCAAACCTTAGATCTCGATCGCGATAAAGTTATCTGGGATGTAGGGCATCAAGCCTATCCGCATAAACTAATTACTGGTCGCTATAGCCAATTTCATACATTGCGGCAAAAGGATGGTATAGCTGGCTATCTAAAACGCTGTGAAAGTCCTTTCGATCATTTCGGTGCGGGTCATGCTTCCACAAGTATATCGGCTGCTTTAGGCATGGCACTCGCACGCGATCTCAAAGGCGAAAAGTTCAAAGTCGTCGCAGTCATTGGTGATGGAGCCTTGACTGGTGGTATGGCGTTAGAAGCGATTAACCATGCAGGACACTTACCAAAGACGAACCTACTTGTGGTGTTAAACGACAATGAAATGTCAATTTCTCCGAATGTAGGTGCCATTTCGCGCCATTTGAATAAAATGCGTTTAAGTCCGCCAGTTCAGTTTCTTTCCGATAATTTAGAAGAACAAGTAAAACAAATTCCTTTTGTTGGTGACTCCTTAGAAACCGAACTCGAAAGGTTCAAAGAGGGAATGAAGCGGCTAGCTGTACCTAAAGTCGGAGCCGTGTTTGAAGAATTAGGCTTTACCTACATGGGTCCTGTTGATGGACATAACTTAGAAGAACTCATTACGACCTTCAAGCAAGCCCACAAAATCGGTGGACCGGTACTTGTTCATGTCGCAACCGTCAAAGGTAAAGGCTATGCGATCGCTGAACAAGACCAAGTAGGCTATCACGCGCAATCGCCGTTTAACCTGACAACAGGGAAAGCGATTCCTTCGAGTAAACCGAAACCCCCTGGATACTCCAAAGTTTTTGCCCATGCTTTGGTAAAACTTGCGGAGAACAATCCTAAAATTGTTGGGATTACAGCAGCGATGGCAACGGGGACAGGACTCGACAAATTGCAAGCGAAACTTCCCCAGCAGTATATTGATGTTGGCATTGCAGAACAACACGCTGTCACTTTAGCAGCAGGCTTAGCGTGTGAGGGAATGCGTCCTGTCGTCGCGATCTATTCAACGTTCTTGCAGCGCGGCTACGACCAAATCGTTCACGATGTATGCATCCAAAACTTACCCGTGTTCTTCTGCATGGATCGTGCAGGAATTGTGGGTGCCGATGGTCCGACGCATCAAGGAATGTACGATATTGCTTACTTGCGTTGCTTACCCAACATGGTATTAATGGCACCTAAAGACGAAGCTGAGTTACAGCGGATGGTCGTTACTGGCGTCAACTACACCAATGGTCCGATCGCAATGCGTTATCCTCGCGGTAACGGTTACGGCGTGCCTTTGATGGAAGAAGGTTGGGAACCTGTCGAAATTGGCAAAGGCGAAACGCTACGCCATGGCGACGATATTTTGCTCTTAGGATTTGGTTCAATGGTGTACCCAGCAATGCAGGTAGCTGAAATTCTTAGCGAACATGGCATTCAAGCAACCGTCGTCAACGCGCGGTTTGCTAAGCCACTTGATACCGAATTGATTCTCCCATTGGCACAACGTATTGGACGTGTCGTCACGTTAGAAGAAGGTTGTCTAATGGGTGGTTTTGGTTCAGCAGTAGCTGAGGCATTACTTGATGCAAACGTTGTTGTACCTGTCAAGCGATTTGGCGTTCCTGACGTTTTAGTAGACCATGCTTCCCCCGATCAGTCTAAGGCAGAATTGGGTTTAACGAGTCCCCAAATTGCACAAGAAGTGTTAAAAGCCTTTTTTAACAAAACGCTTTCGTCGGTAAGCTAAAAGAAGTTTATGGGCGTACTACTTGTGCGCCCCTACACAGATCGAAGCTGAGAGCCATCTTTTAATTAAACTGAAGACAAGTTGCTTAGCGCACTTTTAAGCCTCAAATTATGTCCTCTTGCCCCTCCCAAGTTTTTCCCGTTGTTTGGTATGAAAACTCAGTTCTACTGATCGATCAGACGCGGCTACCTCATGAATATGGATTTGTCGAAATTCATCGCTGCGAAGATATGGCACAGGCAATCAAAACGATGATTGTCCGAGGTGCGCCGGCGATTGGGGTTGCAGCAGCCTATGGAATGTATTTGGGAGCACGGGACATTCAAACTCAAAATCGCGAAGAATTTCTGCACCAGCTTGAGGAAGTCGCGGTGATGCTCCGCGCAACCCGTCCGACGGCGGTTAACTTGTTTTGGGCGATCGCCCGAATGTTAAAAACAGCGTATGAAACATTGGGTTCAGTTGCAGAAATTCAACGAGCGTTGCTGCAAACCGCACAAACAATCAATGCCGAAGACTTGCAAACGTGTCAAGCCATCGGCGATCGCGGTTTAGAAGTTTTACCCTCTACCCCTGAAAAACTGAATATCCTCACGCACTGTAACGCAGGGGCGTTAGCAACCGCAGGCTACGGTACAGCCTTAGGTGTTGTGCGGTGTGCTTGGGCTAAAGGAAGATTAGCAAGAGTTTACGCCGATGAAACGCGTCCGCGCTTACAAGGCGCAAAACTGACGGCGTGGGAGTGCGTTCAAGACGGAATTCCCGTGACGTTGATTACCGATAGTATGGCAGCACACTGTATGCAACGCGGATTGATTCATGCTGTCGTTGTTGGTGCAGATCGCATTGCGGCAAATGGCGACACCGCGAATAAAATTGGTACTTACAGTTTGGCAATCGTTGCTCAAGCGCATCATATCCCCTTCTTTGTTGCGGCTCCGCGCTCAACGATTGATTTTTCGTTGGCAAGTGGTAGCGAAATTCCAATTGAAGAACGCGACGCAAGCGAAGTATATGCCATTGGTGACACGACAATTACTCCAGAAGGAGTTGAGTTTTACAATCCAGCATTCGATGTCACTCCCGCAGATTTCATTACCGCAATCATTACTGAATATGGTGCTTTTGCACCAAACCAACTACAGGAGAAGTTACAAGAAAATCTTGTCTAAAAACAACACGCTAAGGATACAAGCGATCGCCTGTCGTCGAATCAAAGATAAATAGCTGGTTCAAATCAAGCTCTAGGGATAAGCGATCGCCTACGTGTAAACGGATTGCACCCGCCTGTTGAATATTGACTTGTAAGCTCGAATTGAGTAAATTTGCGCGAATTAAAGTTTCTCGCCCTAACGGTTCTACTACCTTGACTTCAACCATTAAAGCCGTAACTTCATTTCTTTGCGATCCGTTAATAAATAAATCTTCTGGACGAATTCCCAAATCTACCGCTTGTCCCTCAACGAAGTGTAAGGTATCGCGAACCTGCAGCGGGCAAGGAATGATTTGACTTTCGACTACAAAGCTTCCATTTTTGTACTTCGCAGGTAGAATATTCATTGGTGGATTGCCTAAGAAAGTCGCTACCATGCGATTCGCGGGTTGAGCGTAAACGCTTTGTGGTTCTCCGATTTGTTGAATTCTACCTTGGTTGAGAACAACGACGCGGTCTGCTAAAGTCATTGCTTCAACTTGATCGTGCGTGACATAAATTGTCGTAATCCCCAAATTTTGATGCAACTGTTTTAATTCAGCACGGGTATCGTCGCGTAGCTGCGCATCTAAGTTAGATAAAGGTTCATCGAATAAAAATACTTGCGCTTCGCGGGCGATCGCGCGTCCTAAGGCGACGCGTTGTTGTTGTCCTCCAGATAATTGCTTGGGTTTTCGTTCTAAAAGATGTTCGAGGGCTAGCGATCGCGCAACAGTTTCCACTCGCTGGCGAATGATTTTCTTGTCAACTTTGCGCATTTGCAACCCAAAAGCCATATTTTCTGCGACTGTCATGTGCGGGTAAAGCGCATAATTTTGAAATACCATCGCCACATCGCGCTGACGTGCAGGGATATTGTTAACAAGCACATCTCCAATGTACAAATTCCCGCTTGTTGCTGTTTCTAGCCCGGCGATCGTCCTTAAAATGGTAGATTTACCACATCCTGACGGTCCGACAAGTACCCAAAATTCTCCGTCAGGAACCTCAAAAGTAATATCCTCGATTGCAGTGACGTTATTGAACTTGCGTTTGATATTTTCTAGACGAACCTTAGCCATGACACCATTCCTGGCTGCTTTTATTCAAAGCGTAGATACAAACAAGCTACACGATAATTTCGGGAACTTTCTAGAAAGATTTGTATCTTGTACAAGCAAAACTACTTTGTATTGTTACCACAACTATCTCAACCAAGATTTAGTAACTAATCTAACAGAAATATTGTTGCTCAAAGTTGTTCTTATCAGAATTACCCTACATGCGGGCAGTAGATAACAGCGCATCTTACCTCATCGTCTTCTTCTTTTTAAGATTTCCTTCATTGACTTATTGTCGTACACACAAATGTTAAATAGTTTTCAGCAGAAACTTAAAGCCATATGCGTACTTTAGCTATATTATCTATCTAGTATTAGCTAAGTTCTTCTTGAGATGCACTCGCGCGTGTTAACTACAGCACGCAATACTTAACGCTTTTGGAGATAATGCTCGCCTTCTCTGGTCGGCAGTTGAGACAAAGCTTGTATAGAACATTTTTGCCAAATTCAGCAGTAAGACCTGCTTTGGTGATGGTCATCTCCTGGCATTTCTAATTTGTATAATATACTACATTGCACCTAGGAAAGAACGATGATATATTGTCTGTAATTAAAAAATTGTTAACAATAGCGGTGCTGGGAGTGTTTCCCAAACAGTTATGCCTCAACCTCCTACCCCAACCTGACAATGCCAACGCAATTATTTATGATATTTTTTTCGCATAGCTGCTTGTTTTGACAAAGAATACAATGTCATTCAAAAAGTCAACATAACGCTGCTTCCTAACTTTAATTCTATTACGATACAAGTAATGAACTCTAAAATTTCGCGATTATTTCATCAACTATTAAGTGCTACAAAAATCTGGCAAGAAAACTACTTTTTGATTAGAGAGTTTCGCCACTTTCGAGGAATTGCAATTTTAGCAATTGTTTTTACTATAGTTGCTGCGATTTTTGAAGGTATCGGGGTAGGATTTATTCTATCTTTTTTGCAAAACTTAACAGATCCTCAGGCTCAACCAATCCGCACAGGTATCGACTGGTTTGACATTTGGGTTTTGGGAGTTAATGCTCCTGTTACTGAACGAGTGTATCGAGTTTGTGCATTAATTTTATTGACGACTCTGGTTCGCTCTCTATTTACTTATTTAGGACGTCTCTACACGCAAATTACGCAATTTAAATTAGTCTACTATTTGCGAAAGCGAGTTTTTGAGTTATTTCAGTCACTTAGCCTAAAGTATTTTGCCAAGACCAGATCGGGAGGACTAGTACACAGCATCACAACCGAGATAATGCAAATTATGCAGGCTTTTAATTTCGTCTCGGTAATTCTTACGAAATTTACGATTCTATTCGTATATATTGTTTCCATGGTCTTACTGTCTTGGCAGCTGACAGTTATTTCGATACTGCTTTTTAGTTTAGTTTCAGCAGGGATTTCATCGCTTTTGGGACGCGTACGCGAAGCAAGCTTTGAAAGGACAAGAGCCGGTAAGTGGTACACGTCAGTTTCACTCGAATATATTAACGGAATTCGTACAGTTCAAGCTTTTGCAGCATACAACTTTGAACGCAAAAGATTTGATGAAGCGAATTCTAACTTTCTCAAAGCTACGACCAAAGCTGTCTCTATTACATCGATTGTCGAGCCACTTTCCGAAGGAGTTGCAACAGCAATTTTAGTTGGAATACTATTGTTTGCTTTTGTCGTTTTAATTCCTAACGGTCAATTACAAGCATCTTCACTACTCACTTTTCTCTTTGTCTTACTGCGAATTATGCCTTTAAGGCGGCAAATTGACGGAGCACGAGTCCAATTAAATAATTTTCAAGGATCGCTGAGTAATATTAGAGAACTGCTTTACCAAGATGACAAACCCTTTTTTCATAATGGCAATCGACGATTTGTGGGATTGAAGGAAAAAATTGAGTTTGTTAATGTTGATTTCGGCTACGACTCAGATGAAATTGTTTTACACGACATCAATTTAACAATTGAAAAAGGAAAGATGACAGCCCTAGTCGGAGCATCTGGCGCGGGTAAGAGTACTTTGGCAGATTTAATTCCCAGGTTCTACGATCCTACTCATGGCAAAGTGCTAATTGATGGTATTGACTTGCGAGAATTTGACGTTCACTCGCTGCGCAATAAGCTTGCGGTGGTAAGTCAAGACACTTACATTTTTAATACCTCGGTGCGTGACAATATTGCGTATGCCTTGGAAGAAGTAGAAGATGCAGCAGTAATTGAAGCAGCAAAGCTGGCAAATGCATTAGAGTTTATTCAAGATTTACCGCAAGGTTTCGATACTCAACTAGGCGATCGCGGCGTGCGCTTATCAGGAGGACAACGCCAGCGAATTGCAATTGCAAGAGCCTTATTACGCAATCCAGAAATTTTGATCCTGGATGAAGCCACTAGTGCATTAGACTCAGTCTCTGAGCGCTTGATTCAACAGTCGTTAGAAAAGCTAGCGGTCGGAAGAACAGTGATTGCGATCGCACACCGTCTCTCAACAATTGTGCGGGCTGACAAAGTAGTTGTTTTAGAACAAGGTCGTATCGTCGAGCAAGGAGGATATCAAGAATTACTAGACAAACGCGGTAAACTCTGGAAGTACCATCAAATTCAACATGAATTAAGTCAAGCAGGTTGAGCGAAGCGGATGCGCATAGATTTTAAGGAATATGCCAATAATCTCAGTCATTATTCCAGCATTCAATGCTGAAAAAACTATTGAAGAGACCGTCAAATCTGTCTTAAATCAAACTTTTTCAGATTTTGAGTTGATCGTCATTAATGATGGTTCTACAGACCGAACATTAGATATTATCAATAACATTAAAGATGCCCGCATAAAAACTTTTTCCTACCCCAACTCAGGTTGCGTAGCGGCGAGCCGCAATCGAGGTTTTACTCATGCAGTAGGCGAGTTCATTGCTTTTTTAGACGCAGACGATCTATGGAAACCAGAAAAACTAGAAGCACAATTAGCGGCTTTACAAGCAAATCCACAAGCAGCAGTTGCCTACAGTTGGGTCGATCGCATTGATGAAAATAATCAGTTTTTAGCTAAGGGAAGTCGTGTCAATATTAATGGTAATGTTTATGCAGAAATTTTGGTAAGTAACTTCTTAGATAACGGTTCTAATCCTCTAATTCGTAGAGAAGCTTTTCAAGCAGTCAAAGGTTTTGATGAAACACTACTACATGCAGAAGATCAAGATTTATACATAAAATTAGCGGCTCGATATGATTTTGTCGTTGTCCCGCATCCGCATATTTTATATCGCGTTTCTGCCAATTCAAAATCAGCAAATGTCGTCCGCATGGAAGGGCATATTTTAAAAGTTATTGAGCAAGCTTTTCAGCAGGCGCCTGCATCGTTACAGCATCTCAAAAAAGAAAGTATATCTCGGTTGTACAGACATTTAACAGTCCGCGCGCTTGATGGACTCTCAGGAAGACAAAGAGGATTGAAAGCTGCAACATTTTTTTGGAAGTCAGTCGTTAACGATCCGCATTTGTTTCAAGAGTTAAAATTTAAGCGGAGATTATTTAAAAAAGTTTTACTCGCTAATTTCTTGCCTGCCCAAAAATGAAATATCTCTTAATTTTACAATAAGCTACCTATATGCCTAAAGTTAGTGTTTTAATGAGTGTCTACAATGGAGAAATTTATCTTCAAGGCGCAATAGAAAGTATTCTTAAGCAAACTTTTCAAGATTTTGAATTTCTTATCATAAACGATGGCTCAAAAGACAGCACGCCGCAAATTCTGAGCGAGCATGCAGCAAAAGACCCTCGGATCGTCGTCATTCATAATGAAACAAATATCGGTTTAGATCGTTCCTTAAATAAAGGAATTGAACGCGCTTGCGGAGAATATCTTGCGCGCATCGATGCTGACGATCTATCTTTACCAGAACGCTTACAGCAACAAGTCGCTTTTTTAGATGCACATACAGAGATCGGCGCTGTTGGAACCGCGGTAGAGATTATCGATGAACGTGGCGTTTCTGTTGGTAAAGAGTATCCTCCCGTAAAACCCGAAAGCGTAAAGGTTTCTTTGCTGATCAATAATTATTTACATCATTGTTCAATGATGCTACGCACGCACTTGGTGCGGCAAGTCGGTGGATATGACGAAACAAAGCGTTATGTTGAAGACTACGATCTATGGTGGCGTCTGAGTCGAGTGTCAGGAGTTGCAAATCTACCTGATGTTTTGTCACAGCGACGCTATAGCGGAAAAAGCATTACTTGGACGAATCGTCAAGCTATGTTGAACGCAGCTTTGGGAATTTCTCTCAATGCAGTGCAAGAAAGTCTGCAAGCTCAACTAGATGAAGAAAGCTACAAGCGCTTTTGGTGGAGTTATCACTCTCAACGAGAAAATTTGCACGTTGAATCTGCTTTACGCAGCCACGATATCGCAAAACTCAAACCATTCTGGCAATTCCTGTCGACTTGTACAGCAGGCTCTGAATTTTGGGGACCGCGTCTGCGAACTTTAGCTTACAACCTACTGCGGCGAAAGCATACCCTCGAAGGTCTGCAACTTTTGTGGATTGCAACACATCAATTGAAAACACCTATGTTGTGGCGCTCGACACTCAAGAGCTTGATTAAACCGTATATTCCAGAAGTAGGACAGCAAATTTGGAGAAACCAGCAGTTGAAACAAAGTGGTAACTAATTAACCTTTCCAGAATTTGATTGCAATTAACTGCGTCTATGAAAGTATTACACATCAATCAATCAGATGTTGTGGGTGGGGCTGCGATCGCCGGGACTCGATTGCATCAAGGTTTGCTGTCACAAGGAATTGATTCGTATCTACTAGTAGGAAAAGCTCAAACATTTAGCGATCGCATCGCGATAACGCCTAAAAAAAACCGCATTGAACACAAACTACGCGATTATTTTGCGAAACCACTTGGGCTGACTTATTTGAATATACTAAGTTCCTTTAATATTCCGAAGTCAGATATTTTTAAGAGTGCAGATATTATTAACTTTCATAACCTCCACACTGGGTATTTTAATTATTTAGCGATTCCTTCTTTAACAGCAAATAAACCAGCAGTTTGGACGCTGCATGATATGTGGAGTTTTACAGGACATTGTAGTTATAGCTATGACTGCGATCGCTGGAAAATAGGCTGTGGTCGATGTCCTTATCCTCAGGTTTATCCAAAAATTCAACGCGATAATACTCGCATTGAATGGAAGCTCAAAGATTGGACGTACAGTCGTTCTGATTTAACAATTGTGACTCTTAGTCATTGGCTAACTGCACAAGTTAAACAAAGTATTCTCAAGCGCTTTCCCATCTACCATATTCCCAATGGAATTGATACAACACTTTATCAGCCTTTAGATCCTGATTGGTGTAAACAACAACTAGGTTTACCAAAAGGAAAAAAAGTCCTCATGTTTGGAGCAGCAAGTCTCCAAGACTCGCGTAAAGGTGGAGATTTATTACTTCAAGCACTGCAAAAATTACCTGCATCGCTGAAATCGGAAATCGTACTTCTAACCTTTGGCGGTGGAGAAGATACTATCGCGCAAACTGTAGCTATGCCAGCAATTAACCTAGGATATATAGACAGCGATCGCCTCAAAGCAGTTGCTTATTCAGCTGCCGATCTGTTCATTTTTCCTACTCGTGCTGATAATCTGCCACTGGTACTGCAAGAAAGTATGGCATGTGGCACACCTATGGTTTCTTGTAAAGTTGGTGGCGTTCCCGATCTCGTCCGTCCTGGAGTCACAGGTTACCTAGCTATACCTGAAGACCCACAAGATTTATCAGTTGGTATAACACAACTTTTAGAAGATGATACTTTACGTGAAAAAATGAGTCAAAACTGCCGAAAAATTACTCTTGAGGAATACTCTTTAGAACTCCAGGTTCAGCGTTATATAGATTTATACTCGCATTTAATTCAGAATTTTAAATACGATTGATGTCTAACCCTATAATATAAAAGTATCGTGACAAACTTTTATCGATTACAATTTAACAATTATTAAAACAAAATATGGTAACCTACTTAATTTATCAGCGTTTATTTTTAATTCAAAAAATAAATATAGCTTTAATAAAATCCCTCAGATATTACATAAATTAGTCAATAAATTTACTATTCAGTCTTCTTTTGTTTTATTTTGTACGTCTTCGCTGATAATTTAAGTATGAAACGGCTCAAATCACAAATTAAAACTTTAATCCACGGCAAATACTATAACAATAAAGGGCTATTTCCTAGAATTAGTTCTGACGAAACATACCTCATGTCTTTTCCGCGATCGGGAAACACCTGGATGAGACATTTAATTACTTGTTTAATTCACGATCGAGAAGACTACGGAGACTTTGTCAAAATTACCGTCCCTGATATTCATCGATATCGAGAAGATGGAGAAAAAAAGCCTACAACAAAACCATTAATTGTTAAAAGCCACGTACCATTTGTCGATATACCAGCAAAAGTAATTTATTTGGTACGCGATGGCAGAGAGGCAATGTTATCTTACTTCTATCTTAAAGTAAAAGAAGGCGAAATTAGTCCAGATGCTTCGCCTGTTGATTTTTATTTTAAAGAAGATATCTGGCCTTGTCCTTGGCACGTTCATATTGCGGGTTGGCTTGACGGGCTGGCTCGATGGTCACCTGAGCGTTATAAAATTATCCGTTATGAGGATTTAGTTAAGTCGCCTGCAGAACATTTATTTGCAGTTGCTGAGTTTATTGGTATACCTGTAACACAGCAAAGTGTACAAAGAGCTATAGAACTCAACAAAAAAACAAGACTCAAACATATTGAATCAAGAGATCATAAAGGTAGATTGAATAGTGTTGTTGGTTTAGATAAACAAGTTAAATGGCAAGATATTCTTTTAGATGAGGATCTTGCTCGATACGAAGCTTTAGCTGGCGCAGAACTGAAACGACTTGGCTATCCTACGAAAACTATACCGTAACGATATGACAGTACGCGGTATGAATGTGCCTTCATAATTGGTGGGATGCATAAAATGAAGTGACAATCTTCTACTTAGGTTGTCATTTTTTTTACTGAATAACTGTTGCGTTTTATTAAATTCACAAAAAAATGTAACCTCTGAAAGAAAACATTTCATAACTAATTAGTTATCCTGAGAAATAGATAAGTAATTTATTTAAACCTAAATGAAATGTTATAAGTTTCTTTCAAGAATGCTGCATCTGGTTACAGTAACGGCACTCGGTTTCACGGCTATTGTCGCTGAGTGGAAAGCTGTACCAAACTATAATATGGCATCAGCTATAGCACCTGAAACGCAGTTCAAAGCTCACCAAAAAGATTTTTCAAGTATTTTAAAAGGTAAGTTACCCGAAAAAGATGGGATATATCTCTACAGCAGTGCGCCAGCACCACAACAAATAGGACAAGAGTATTTAGTGTTTGAACTACACCAAGGTCAGGTGATTGGGGCGTTCTATTTACCTTATTCTGAATTTAGCTGCTTTGTAGGTCGTATCAACTCGCATGAGCTGGCTTTGACGATTGCAAACGCGCCCGATCTTCCTTCTGATTCAGATACAGCAACACAACAAGAACCACGACAAGTGGCTGCTGCTGGTACTACACCACGCATTGGTGAAAGCTATCATCCTATTGCCTACCCGTACTCGGTAACCTTGCAAGACTACTATCAACTTGCTGAAGTTAGTGCAAGCGATCGCCAAATCTTACAAACCTGTAAAGACTACTATTCTCAAAATCATTAACCTTACTAAAACTCAATACCAGGCTGTGCTTTTACGCCTTGTTCGCGAAACGGATGCTTAATGAGAGTCATCTCTGTAACTAAATCTGCACGTTCAATCAAGTCGGCTGGTGCGCCTCTTCCAGTTAAAATAACGTGCGAATCCTGAGGTTTTTGCTCGATTCCTGCTAGAACTTCTACAATATCTAGATATCCTAACTTTAGCGCTACATTTACTTCGTCCAGAAGCACTAACTTAAATACCGGATTGCGGATATAATTTAAAGCCGTTTTCCACGCTTCACGTGCTTTTTGGATGTCGCGTTCTCGATTTTGGGTTTCCCAGGTAAAGCCTTCACCCATTGCATGAAACATTAGTTGATCTTTCCACTGACTGAGAACTGCTTTTTCTGCAGGTTCCCAAGCGCCTTTAATAAATTGAATAATGGCTACTTTATATCCATGACCCAGCGATCGCAATACCATTCCTAACGCCGCCGTTGTTTTTCCCTTACCATTACCTGTGTTAACAATAATTAAACCTTTTTCTTGTGATGCTTGCGCGACTCGCTTTTGTTGTACTTCTTTGCGTCGCTGCATTTTGCGTTGATACTGTTCTTCTGTTAGTGATGAAGCCGTTGCTTCTTGATTCAATCGTTCGGCTTCTACATCTGGATTTAAGTTTGTGGAAGTATTAGCTGTCATTCGATTAAATAGTTAAAGCTATATTTGTGATTTCTTTATTAATAATAAATATACCACAAAGGCTTAATTCAATAAAATTAAATATCATTGTTTATAATTTTATCGATTTTTATAATATTAGTTTTTTCTTTTTTATTGACTAAAATAAATGTAGCACGCTAAAAATTCACCTCTTATTTCTTATTAAAATAATTAGTTTTATATTAATACAAATTCAATTTGAAACCAGAAATTGATATGAATCAGCAAATTAACGTCATCATCGGAGATATTACGCAACAAAATGTTGATGCAATCGTCAACGCTGCCAATAACTCGCTGTTAGGTGGTGGTGGCGTAGATGGGGCAATTCACCGTGCAGCAGGACCTGAATTACTTAAAGAATGTCGCCAACTTCAAGGTTGTGCAACAGGAGAAGCCAAAATTACCAAAGGCTACAATCTTCCAGCCAAATGGGTTATTCATACCGTAGGTCCAGTGTGGCGAGGCGGACGTCAAGGCGAAGATGAACTACTTGCGCGATGTTACCGCAATAGCTTGATGCTAGCTGTAGAATATCAAATTCAAACAATTGCATTTCCCGCCATTAGCACAGGAGCTTATGGATTTCCTGTAGATCGTGCTTCCCGAATTGCGGTAAGTGAAATTCAGCAATTTCTCCACAAGAATTATACTCTTGAACAAGTGATTTTAGTTTGCTTCAGTCAAGATGCAGGCGATCGCTACCTTCGTGCCCTCCAACAAATTGCTAAAACCTAGCTACATTAGATCGGGGCGATCTATCAATAGGAGTGAATTCATGGCAATACCTAGCAAAAAAATTACGCCAGTGCCGATACCATCAGATATTGGCGTCGTAGAATTAATTGATAACTACTTCACCGCGTACAACTCAGCACGACTGCGGGAAATTTGTCAATTACTTAGCCGCGAAATTTTACGCGAGGGTGTCACTGTAGGCATGAGTATATCAGGTGCGATGACTCCCGCCGGTTTTGGAGTTTCAGCACTTGCACCACTTATTCGTCACGGCTTTATTGATTGGATGATTAGTACAGGGGCTAATCTTTACCACGATCTGCATTATGGCTTAGGAATGAAGCTGTATAGCAGCAGTCCTTTTTTAGATGACGTTAAACTCCGCGAGCAAGGTACAATCCGCATATATGACATTATTTTTGATTATGATGTCCTGCTCGAAACCGACGCTTTCATCCGCAAAATTCTCCAAGCCGAACCGTTTCAAAAGCGTATGGGAACCGCCGAGTTCCACAACTTGCTAGGTAAATACGTCCGCGAAATCGAAAAACAAGTTGGCGTAGAGCATTCCTGTTTATTAGCAACAGCTTACGAATGTGGCGTTCCGATCTATACTTCTTCTCCTGGCGATAGTTCAATTGGGATGAACGTCGCAGCACTGGCTTTATCAGGGTCAAAAATGACGATCGACCCATCAATCGATGTCAATGAAACTGCGGCGATCGCCTACTGCGCGCGCGAATCTGGTATTCCTGATGTTGAAGGAAAAAGCGCAGCTGTGATTATCGGTGGTGGTAGCCCAAAAAACTTCTTGTTGCAAACGCAACCGCAACTTCATGAAGTCTTAGGTTTAGAAGAACGCGGACACGATTATTTTATTCAAGTTACTGATGCGCGCCCTGATACGGGTGGACTTTCCGGCGCAACTCCGAGTGAAGCCGTTAGCTGGGGTAAAGTTGACCCTGATGAGTTACCAAGTACGCTAGTTTGCTATACCGACAGCACGATCGCCTTACCCATCATCACCGCCTACGTAATGAGCCAATGTCAGCCGCGTCCGTTGAAGCGCTTGTACGATCGCCGCGAGGAAATGTACAGTAAACTCCAGGACGACTATCAGCAAGCACAATTAGTCAGTGCAAGTCGTCATGACTAGTAAATAACAAATGGTTCGAGTTAGCATTAGTTTACTTACTTACCAAGGATAAAAAGACAGCAAAACTGCATTTTTGGACTTCAAGAGCGCTAATTTCCATCCTTTTAAGGAGCAGCCACGTTTCACTGCTCCTGCTTTGCTTACACATCAGTTTGCCATTTAGTTTTTGAGTAGAAAGCTGTATAGTTCATAACAAGTTCTACAGATTAATTACCTAACCAAGGAAAGAATTTCATAACGGCATAAATAATTACGAAAGGAAAGGATAACCAAGATGGCTATCCCACAGTTTAGTTAAGTTAACTTACCGATTGATGCCATGATAATCCTGAAAAGATTGATAGAAATTTTCTGGTTCGTATAGATAACATTCATCAGTAATCTGCTGCATTAAAGACCAAGAAAATTGCGATTCTTTATGGAGATAATCTGCCCAATTTTCTTTTAAGCTGCTGTACGCTAAGCGCAAATTATACGAAGGAATAGCAGTAGAAATGTGATGCGGAACGTGAACATTAATATCGTGGCAGAGAAACTCAATCCAGCGTGGATAGTTGCAGTGAATTGTACCGGATAATTGGGCTGTAGCTGCATTCCAATCACTTGCTGCATGGAAAGGAACATCAGACACTGTGTGATGAACCAGCGTAAACGTACTCATCCAGAAATGGTAGACTAGCCACGGCATCAGCCAAAATTTCACAAAGCCCCAGATTCCAGTCGTTGCGATTAAAACTGGAAACGCGATCGCCGCAAATATCGCGACAACCAGTACTGATAGTTTGACTTTCTCGCAGTTTTTTCCCGAAAATTGTGACAGGTCAAAGTGTAAAAATGCCCAGTGTGCGATCGAGCCTAACCACCAACATCGACCGCGTACTAAGCGATAACCCCATTGGGTAAATTTATCAGAACTCGCAAAAACTTCAGGACGAAACGGTTGCCAAGCGTTGTCTATATCGAGTTTATTTGTATGTAAGTGGTGGTGATTGTGCAGTAACCGCCAACTATGAAACGGGTAAATCAACGGCAACATCAAGATATGTCCAACAAGATCGTTTACCCAACGGCGTTTTGCAAATGAGCGATGTCCGCAGTCATGCGCAATCACAAAAAAACCGGTTAGTGCTGTACCGGTAAAAATCCAAAATAGAGGTAGTGTAAACCAAGGTGCGATCGCGATACCGGCGTAACCTAAACCAACTAACAAAACACTTGTTGTTAGTCTTAACCAAGCCTTACGTCGGTTCTGCTGAAAACATTCTTTTGGTAAAGTCTTGAGAATATCTTTAAGGCGAATTGTCTGTTCATTGGTTGGAATCGAACGCGGTGTTGTTAATGTAGTCATGAATACCTAAACAAAGTGTGCCACATCGCTGCCAAACTCCTTAGCAAAGAACTTGCTGTTAAGTTTTGTAAAAGAAGCGCTTTGAGATTATACCAGTGTTAAGCAAACGCTAGAACACTGTAGTTCTACTCATTTGGAAAGAATTTATTGAAGGCGTACTGAGAAAAATTCGCTTGACAATTTGCTATTTTTATGCATGAAAAATAGTTCGGTCGAGTTAGTGACTCGTAGTTAGTGATGAGTGGTTAGCAACTAGCAACGCCTTAAGTTTTTGCAAGCATTGGTGCAGCTTGGAGTAAAGTTTGCGTGTAAGCATGTTTCGGGTGACGAAAAATATCGCGTGTAAGACCAATTTCAACAATTTGACCTGCATTCATCACCGCAATGCGATCGCATAAAAATTTAGCAACCCAAAGGTCGTGCGTAATGAATAAATACGTCAAATCAAACTCGCGCTTCAATTCCAACATCAAATCTAAAACTTGCGCTTGGACGCTAGCGTCTAGCATACTTACTGGTTCGTCGCAAATGATTAATTTGGGATGCGTAATCAACGCCCGCGCGATCGCGACTCGTTGCTGCTGTCCGCCAGAAAGGTCACTGGGGTATCGTTCGTAATACTCGGTTGCGGGATTCAAGCCAACGCGTTCGAGCATTTGCAACACTTGTTTTTTCGCGGAAGTCGGATCGGCTAAGTTGTGGATCAACAGCGGATCGGCGATACTTTGTCCCACTGTCATCGCTGGATTGAGACAGGCGTGCGGATCTTGAAACACCATTTGCATTTGTCGCCTAAAAGAACGCAATTCGGCTTTTGGTAATGCAGTGATATCGGTTCCTTGTAGCTCTACCTTACCCGCCGTTGGGCGAATCAACTGCAAAATTGTACGTGACAGCGTACTTTTACCACACCCCGACTCGCCGACTAATCCTAAAATTTCTCCTTGATACAACTCTAAACTGACGCCATCAACTGCTTTAATAGTCTGATTTTTTCCGTGCAAGAGTCGTTCGATAAAATTACTTTCTAGAGAATAATATTGTTTTAAATTCGTGATGCGCAGAAGGGGTGATTGATAATGGGTAATTGGTAATTGGTCATTTACCTTACTATCTCCGGCTTGGAGGTGTAATGCGGCTTTGAGAAGAGAACGCGTATATTCGTGCTGGGGATCGCGAAAAACCGCTTTTGCAGTTCCGACTTCAACAAGTTTTCCGCCGTACATTACGCCAATGCGATCGCAGTATTCCCCGACTAAGGCTAAATCGTGCGAAATCAACAATAGCGCCATGTCGCGATCGCGGCATAATCGAGTTAATTCTTGCAGTATCTGCGCCGCTACTGTCACATCTAAACTCGTCGTCGGTTCATCCGCAACAATCAACTTGGGATTGAGTAATAACGCTAGTGCAATAGCAACTCGTTGACGCATTCCCCCGCTAAATTCATGCGGATACTGACTCCAGCGACTTGCAGGAATTTTGACAGCTTCGAGGGTTGCGATCGCAGTTTCTTTGGCTTGGCGCTGTGATAAATGTGGCTGATGCGCTTTTAGCGTTTCAATACAGTGATCCCCGATCGTCATCAACGGATCGAGGCGTGTCATCGGATCTTGAAAAATTAACGCGACAGCTTCCCCGCGAAATTTTCGCAGTTGTACAGGAGTAAAATCAAAAACCGATTTTCCCTCAAATGTGACTTTACCTTCAATTTGCGTCGATGCTGGTAATAACCGCATCGCGGCGCGCCCCAGCGTTGACTTTCCACAACCGGATTCTCCTACTAATCCCAGTCTTTCACCGCGACTGAGTGTTAAAGACACATCATCAACAGCCCATTGTAATTGCTGCGTTGCGTAGCGTTGCGGATAAGCAACTTTGAGATTTTCAATACAAAATAAGGCTTCGCTCATAAGGGTATTTTGCAATAAACTGTTGCTGCGATATGAGTGATGTGTCACAGGCATAATTACATAAATGTCAGCCCGGCGATCGCTAATGATATTAGGTAAATATTTTTGCACCTCATCCAGCACATTTAACAAAGAAAAAGCGATGCTGATTAAAGTGTCATTTGCCCTCCTAACCCTGTGAATAAAAGTTTCATTCTTATCTCCTTCCCAATTTTGGAAAAAGTGAGGCGGGAGAACTGAACCTTTTAAAGTCCTCTTCTCGTGAGGAGTTGAACAAGCTACTCATTAATATGCACGCAAAAGGTTTTCTCGCACTGTTTATGTCAGAATTTCCAAACATTTGCGGGTATTTTGATGGCAAGTGCTCATCTAACGACCAACTATTCACTCACCTCTAACAAACCATTGCAATAATTGATTAAAGTTTGAATTCTGGTACAAATTTGTGCTTTTCGGGCTATAAGTGTCGCTGCTTGTCGCGCTGCTTGCAAAAAGCTAATATCAACACCTAATAGCCTGAGTTGTTTATCGATTTCTGTGTTGTACGAGCGTACGCGCGATGCGGCACTAGCTGCTAGACTGCTCGTATCTTTAGTCAAGATTTGCTGCCGAAATAGCTGTTGTGCTTGCTCAAAGACTTGACGCAGTTCAGCCACGTCTGGCTGGGCGCTACTAGCATTTGCTTGTAGTTGGTCTAGAAGCGCAGCAAATTCCTGATAACTCTGATAATGAAAATTAGATAACATTCAGTAACTTCTTACGATATTATTAATGTAAAGAATTTTGTCCTGTAGCATAAACTCTGTTTCAGAGCGAAAGCTTACTCATGCTTATCTACGAGTTTGAGTGAATTGTGCAATTTTTGGAAAGTTTAATATTTTTCGCAGATACTACTAAGCACAATCTACGCGATGATAATTTTACTCGATAAATTTATTAATAAATGCCTCGTTATCTCAACCCTCTTTGCATAAATGGTGGAATCTTCCACACAGATCTTACCTAACACATTTACCATCCGTATTGCCGCCCGATCCTATGAACGCTGCTGTTTCAACCGCTACTCATACTACCTCTCCCGTCGCCTTTGACGTCGAGCTTCCCGAATGGCTGCAAAAGTGTTTAATTGCAGCACCACAGGATAGCCATCAACCTTCAGAGCAAGACAATAGTCTGATTTGTCGGGCTTTCAGCTTTGCGTACGATCTACATCAAGGTCAATACCGCAAATCAGGCGAACCTTACATTTGTCATCCTGTGGCTGTCGCCGGTTTGTTACGCGATCTCGGTGGTGGTAGTGCGATGATTGCTGCAGGATTCCTTCACGATGTTGTTGAAGATACGGATGTTTCCATTGAGGAAATCGAACAGCGCTTTGGTGGTGAGGTACGTCAGTTAGTTGAGGGAGTAACGAAGCTTTCTGAATTTTCACAGAAGTTCTCTAGCAAAACGGAGCGCCAAGCTGAAAATTTTCGCCGGATGTTCTTGGCAATGGCAAAAGATATCCGCGTGATTGTGGTGAAACTTGCGGATCGCCTGCACAATATGCGAACCTTAGAACATCTAGCACCCGAAAAACAGCGGCGAATTGCCTTAGAAACACGCGAAATTTTTGCACCATTAGCAAATCGGTTAGGAATTGGGCGCTTTAAGTGGGAATTAGAAGATTTAGCGTTTAAATATCTAGAACCCGATGCGTATCGGCAAATTCAAGACTTAGTAGCTGAAAAACGCGTCAATCGAGAAGCTAGACTTACGCGCGTTATCGACGTATTGAAAGCGCGGATGGAGCAAGCTGAAATTAAATGCATCGATATCAGCGGTCGTCCGAAGCACCTCTATGGAATCTACCAGAAAATGCAGCGGCAACAAAAAGAATTTCACGAAATTTACGACATCGCTGCGATTCGGATCATTGTCAATACCAAAGAAGAATGCTATCGCGCTTTAGCCGAAGTTCACGATGCATTCAAACCAATCCCAGGTCGATTCAAAGACTACATCGGCTTACCAAAGCCTAACCGCTATCAATCTTTGCATACAGCCGTTGTCGGTTTTACTGGACGTCCATTAGAAGTCCAAATCCGCACGCTGGAAATGCACCATGTCGCCGAGTACGGAATTGCAGCGCACTGGAAGTACAAGGAAACAGGAAGTTCAAGCCACAGTCAATTAAAGGCGAGTGAGGAAAAATTTACCTGGTTGCGGCAAATCCTCGAATGGCAAAATGATTTGAAAGATGTCAACGACGCGCAAGAATATCTTGATAGCGTCAAAGATAACTTGTTTGAAGACGACGTTTATGTTTTTACCCCGAAAGGTGATGTCGTTTCGCTAACCGCAGGCGCAACACCTGTTGATTTTGCCTATCGCATTCACACCGAGGTAGGAAACCATTGTTGTGGAGCGCGCGTTAATGAACGAATGGTAACGCTTGACACGCCATTAAAAAACGGCGATATCGTAGAAATTCTGACACAAAAAAATAGCCATCCGAGTCTAGATTGGCTCAACTTTGTGGTGACGACTGGAGCAAAAAACCGCATTCGTCAGTGGTACAAGCGATCGCACCGCGAAGAAAATATTGCACGGGGACGCGAGTTGCTCGAAAAAGAACTTGGGAAAACAGGTTTTGAAGCACTGCTCAAATCAGAACCGATGCAAGCTGTCGCCGAAAAATGTAACTACCATAGCGTCGAAGATCTCTTAGCGGCGTTGGGTTACGGTGAAATTACATTAAATCTCGTTCTGAATCGTTGGCGCGAAATTATCAAAGCCCAACAACCGATCGCGCCAACGGCGGATGTCACTGTTTTACCGTCTTCTACCAAAACACCTAAAGAACCGCTACCAAGTTCGCGATCCAATTCCCCGATCGCTGGCGTCGAAGGCTTGCTATATCACTTGGCAAAGTGTTGTACGCCGATTCCAGGCGAACCGATCATTGGCGTTGTGACACGCAATAGTCGCGGTATTTCGATTCACCGTCAAGGATGCCACAATGTCGAGAATATCGAAGGCGATCGCTTAATTCCTGTTAGCTGGAATCATAACAACTCCGAAAGAAGTCGCCCGCAAACCTACACCGTCAATATCCAAATCGAAGCAATCGATCGCGTGGGAATTCTTAAAGATGTTCTCTCACGCCTCAGCGATCAAGGAATTAACGTGCGTAACGCCCAAGTGAAAACATCCGACGGTCAACCTGCTTTGATGGAATTGGGAATAGATGTCCGCGATCGCACCCAGCTCGAACAAGTTTTTGCACAGATCAAAAAAATGAGTGACATTATCAATCTACGCCGCATCGGTCAGGCTGAAGATTAACTTAGACTAACAATTCATAAATTGCGCGTAGCGTTTAGTTTTGACTTGATGAATCGAGACGTTATCGCCTTCAGAGGCTTTGCGTGCTGAGCGATATTCTGTATTTGATATTGGGCAACTTTTGCTAGGTGTGGGTAATACTGTCAACGAACATTCGCTACATTGTTTGATAATATCAATCGCGACTGATTGCTGATGTGATGCTAAATCATCAGTGTTGTTGTGCAATAGTTTAGAATTGCAAGCTTGTCTATCTTTTAATTTATTGTTATTTACTGCAACTGTACTGCATTGCTTTGCTAATATACGCGGAGAGTGTCTTCTAATAACTGAGCGAAAATTACTTTTTGTGACTTCTTCGGCAAAAGCTTGCGAAAGTAAACTCCACAATTTATAACCAACGTTTTTAATATAATTTGCTTCATATCCATAGCTTTCTGCGATTTCTGGATATGTTTTACCTTCCCAAGATTGTCGTAAAACTAACTCTTGTACATTACTTAAATAAATATTTTCTAAAGCTGCATCTACGACAAGTAATGCTTGTTCAATATCCATTATTCAACAAAACAGCAATATTAATAGTACTTTATTTTGCTTCTTAGCTTACCTGCAGATTTACAGTCATCAGATCAGTGAGTTCACCGATTTTTCTTCAAGTTTGCCAAAGTTTTTCATGAAGTGTGACTTTAAGTGACTTTAAGTGACAGACAAAAATCGGTAGATACACTTAAATTTGATTGAGATGCACGTGAAAACAAATCTGCATCAGCGTATCGACTAAGTTCTCTCTGAGAAAATACGTAAAACATTCACAAAATCTATAGTTGGATTTCGTATCGAAAACTAGAAAATATGAGGAAAATGAGTATGGCAACGTTCCACGGCACCGATCGAGCTGACTATCTATTAGGTTCATCATCTAATGACATTATCTATGGCTACAAAGGTGACGATACCCTAGTAGGGGATGCTGGAAACGATATTCTCTATGGTGGTAGAGGTGATGACTACCTTGATGGTGGTTCCGGTAACGATATCCTGCGGGGTGGTGCTGGTAATGACACGCTATACGGTGGTATTGGTAATGACACTTTAATCGGTGGTACTGGTGATGACTACCTCATTGGCTTTGCCGGTAATAACCATCTCAGAGGCGGTCAAGGTGACGATACCCTCGAAAGTGGTATCGGGAATGATACCCTCACTGGTGGTGCAGGTGCAGATGTCTTTATCTTAAATAACCCTTCTGCATTCGCAACGATTCAAGACTTCGATGGAACGCAAGGAGATATGATTGTTGCCAGCTTTGTGGGCTTTTATGACGGTACATTCACTTATAACAGTAGTAGTGGCGCGCTACTTTATAGCGAAGTAATCGGTCATCAGGTTGTTGAACATCAAGTTGCTCAACTCCAACCTGGAACAATGTTTGATGTTGATACTCAATTAATGTTCTGGTAAACTATCTCTCTTAATCAAGACTTCCCCATCGCAGGGTGGGGATTTTTTAACGACATTCAGCGATCGCTCTTAATTGCCATTAAAAATTATAGGTATCAATTAAAACACATAATTATTTTCTGCCTTTTGGTAGATAGTATTTTACCATTTTTTCGTGAGTAAAATTATGAAATATTACTTAAATCAGATTAAGCTCGCGTTAACTCGATCAATTTATTATAAAACTTAAAAATTAAATTGCTTTTCATGAACTTTTCACAAAGTCTTTACAGAAATTTCATATAATTAAAGAATCAAAAGTAATACTTTAATATTTAGTCATCTGATAAAACGATTTACCTATCTTGAATGTGGAATAATCCACAACTAATTTAATCACTTTTAAAGTAGTTATTTATGAAACAATAGCGATTCTGTATTCGTCATCAATTTCGATATTCAGCGTCATCTCAAGTAAGTTTAGCATTTTTTTATACCAGTATTTATTTTCCCGTAAGGTAGCAATTCCTATAAAAAAGCTGATAGCAATAGATGCATGATTTGCAAGTATTTGTTGCCGGTAACAGTAGTTGTTGAAGGTCATTTTATTCAGAGTTTTTGCAGAAAAATCTGTATTAGCCCTGAAACATTTATAGAAAAAAATAAATCAAGGTGGAAAGTGCGAGTTTGACATGATGTTACCAAATCATCAATCAAATCTGCGCCGCAAGTGTGGTTGAGGTAAAGCAGGAGAAAATATGTCAATTATTCATGGTACGCGGAAACCCGATTTCATAAAAGGCACAGCGGGTGCAGACCGCATCTTCGGCTGGGCACCAGGCGATAATGCCATGAGTCCTTCGGGAAATGACACTTTGCTAGGTAATGCAGGTAACGATACGCTTTATGGCGGTACTGGCAATGATAGCTTAGTAGGTGGTGTCGGGCTAGATGTTATTTATGGCGGTACAGGAAATGACACGCTAAAAGGAGGTGATGGTAGCGATCGCCTCTACGGAGAAGCTGACAACGACTTACTCATCGGCGGTAAAGGCAACGACACCATTTATGGTGGCTTTGGTCAAGATACTTTATATGGTGGCGATGGTCGAGACCATCTTTTGGGTGGTGCAGGTAACGATAAGCTTTACGGTAACGCGGGCGATGATACCTTAGACGGTGGATACGGCAATAATACTTTAGTAGGTGGAATCGGTAACGACGTCTATATTATTGACAATGCTGGCGATGTTATCATCGAAAACGTCAATCCACTAGAAGTTTTTGATGAAAATTGGAATATAAAAATTGTAGATGCAGATATTGATACAGTCTATGCTTCGATTAATTATACTTTAGCTAATAATGTAGAGAACTTATTTCTTGTTGGTAATCAGCCGCTAAATGGCACAGGAAATTCTTTAGACAATTTTATAGTTGGCAACAACGCTAATAATAAACTTTACGGTAAAGCTGGGAATGACACGCTTGATGGTGGTCTAGGAAACAACACCTTAGTCGGCGGCATGGGTGATGATATTTACATTATTAACAGTACAAATGACGTTATTGTCGAGTTTTCAAATCAAGGTATTGATATTGTTTATTCTTCGATCAGTTACGTTCTCGGTGAAAATGTAGAGCATTTAGTTTTGCTCGATAACGGAACAGAGCAAGGGCTAATTGGTGTTGATAATCCTTTAATCACTACCACAACTACAAATAGTAACCGTACTCCTAGCTTTGCCGTAGGTAATGCTTTAAATAACGAAATTATTGGCAACGATGCTAACAACATACTGTATGGTGGTGGCGGTGCAGACTACCTTGATGGCGGAAGTGGCAGCGATACGTTAGTTGGTGGTACGGGCAATGACTATTACATTGTTGACAGCATTGAAGATTCAATAATCGAATTTGCAAATGAAGGCGTTGATTGGGTAGAGTCAACGGTCAATTACACCCTTGGCAATCATCTCGAAAACCTCGTGCTAGGTGGTGAAGATAACATCAACGGCACTGGAAATGCTCTCAACAATATCATCTACGGTAATAGCGGCAACAACGTATTATCCGGAGGGCTAGGTAATGACACCATTGACGCGAG
The DNA here is from genome assembly GCF_002939305.1 of Chroococcidiopsis sp. TS-821. Classification (NCBI taxonomy): domain Bacteria; kingdom Bacillati; phylum Cyanobacteriota; class Cyanophyceae; order Chroococcidiopsidales; family Chroococcidiopsidaceae; genus Chroococcidiopsis; species Chroococcidiopsis sp. TS-821. Next base: position 61,093 of record NZ_MVDI01000010.1, read on the forward strand.
TTTTGGTGACGATCGCCTTTACGGTAACGGCGGTAACGACTCGCTCAACGGTAGTGGGGGCGATGATTTGATCGCAGGTGGTGATGGCAATGATTCGCTCCAAGGTGGTGATGGCAATGACACGCTCTTTGGTGGCGCAGGTAACGACAAATTAGACGGCAGTTTTGGTGACGACAGCCTCGACGGTGGAATTGGCAACGATACACTCCAAGGCGGGTATGGTAACGATACGTTGCAAGGCGGCGAAGGCGATGACGTTTTGCGAGATATGGAGTTTGGTGGTGAAGCTAACTTTTTATTCGGTGGTGCAGGTAACGACACCTTAGAAGGCGGTGGTACGCTCAACGGCGGTGATGGGCACGATTCGCTCAGAGGCGGTTCTGATAATGACACGCTCATTGGTGGTGCAGGTAACGACACGCTGTTTGGCAGCTATGGTGACGATCTTCTGACTGGTGGCGCAGGGCGCGACGTATTTGGCTTTTACGAACCGTTCCAAGGTATCGATAAAATTACCGATTTTGTTGTAGGTGAAGATCGAATTGCTGTCTATGCGATCGCGCCTAATTCCGGCGTTGGTTTTGGCGTAAATGGTCAGTTGCATCGCGGAACGCACGTTAGTGCCGCCCAATTTACAATTGGTCAAGCCGCGTCGAACACCGAACAGCGATTTATCTATAACCGCAACACTGGCGCATTGTTTTTTGACGAAGATGGTACAGGTGCAGCGCAGAAAGTACAGTTTGCACTTTTACCAAAAGGTTTAGATATGACACACGCGGATATTTTCGTTTTGTAGTCTTTCGGCAGTGTAGTCATCAGCGGGCATATATTACTATGCCCCAAACCTAGTTAATTAATGGATGCTATTTACATCAAACTTTTGGGCAAACATCGAGGATGATTGTGTGAGCAGGATTATGCAAGCAAGTAGTAAAGACCAAGTCGATGCAGTTTTAGGTTTATTGAGCCGCTATCAACTTATGCCACAGTTAGCGCGCAACTTAATAATAGACGATGCGATCGCTGACATACCTTACACCGAGGAAGAACGCCAAGCAGCAATCGAAGCTTTTGAAGCACAACACCAAATTACTCCGACAACCCGTGCAGAGTGGCTCAAGCAGCAAGGCATGACTATTACGCAAATGCACGAACTGGCGTTACGACCTGTATTACTCGAAAAACACAAAACCACGGTTTGGGGACCTAAAGTAGATAATTATTTCTTAACCCGCAAAGCACACCTCGATCAGGTAGTATATTCTCTAATCCGAACGAAAGATATGGGGTTAGCCCAAGAAATTTACTTTCGGATTTTAGAAGGCGAACAATCGTTTGCCGAACTAGCCCGCGAATACTCGCAGGGTGCAGAAGCTAAAACTAGTGGGTTATTGGGACCTGTGCCTTTAGCACAGCCGCATCCTGCTATTAGTAAACTGCTATCTGTGAGTCAACCAGGACAACTGTGGGCACCGCGTCCTTTAGCTGAATGGGTGGTGATTATTCGTCTCGAAAAGTTGATTCCAGCCCAACTCGATAAATCGATGCGTCGTCGTTTACAAGATGAATTGTTTGAAAATTGGCTTGCGCAACAAATGCAACAAATTGATATAACGCAGTTTGTATCAGCAAGTTTACGCAATCGCAAGTAAAAATTGTGAAAAGCAAAAAAAATCTTTAATTAGGAATTGTGTATACAGCAGGTGTGGATACTTAATTAAATCAGCTGATGAATTTATAGCGTATGACTCAAAGCATCCCTCTGGCTCCAATTCGAGCTTTCTTGGCACAAACTCCCCCGTTTGACCAGTTATCAACAGAGGTAATCGAAGAAATCACCGCGAATTGCCGATTAATGCGCTATCGCGTCGGGCAATCAATTCTCGTTAGAGAAAAAATGCCTGCGCAAGTTGCTATTATCTATCAAGGGCAAGCACGGTTATTAGGCTACGATCAGCGCTCGCGTACTCCAGTCAGCTTAGAGTTACTAGGGGAAGGAAAAATCTTAGGAGCAAATTCTATAGTCCGTGGCATTCCCTGCGAAACGGCGATCGCATCGACGGAAGTTATTTGTATTACGATAGCATCCCAAGACTTCTTAAATTTACTCAATTCACAACCAATCATAGAACAAGCTTTTCGCAATAGTTGTAGTTTGAGTGAAGTCTTTGAGTTACTAAGCGTCGACCTCCAACGCAGTGCTAACGAAACTCCCAATTTAAAAGAGTTAGCGATCGCCGCGTGGCAAGATGCGATTGTCCGCAACATCCCCAAGGGTAAATTCAATCTCGCGCAACTCGATGCGGATCGCGTGTGGTTGGTTAGTAGCGGAACGATTTCAGATTTTCCTGTCGGGAGTCGTCTACCTGTTGATGGTTCCTCACAAGTCATTCGCGTTGAAAATATGCGTTTGCTGGGACTGCCGATCCGCGAACGCATCAACACAAAAGATGCAATTTTACCGAGTGCTAACCATGAAGTCACATCAATTAGTATACCTTCTTTAGAAATTCCTTACGCGCCCGACTATCCACCCGAAGCCCCACCCGATCCTTATGCTGCTAAACCGAAATACCCCATCATCCGCGCTAGAGGTACAATTGAGGCTCCTCTAGCGTGTTTTCAAATGTTGAGTCAGTTTCTTGGACTTGCGTTTCGTAAAGATTTAATTCGCAAAGTTTTAGAAAATCAATACAAAAGCGCAGGCAATATTTCGCTACAAGCCTGTGGTGCGATCGCCGAAATGATGGGTTTACGCGCGCAGTTAGTCCAAGTCTCAGCAACCGCAATCAACCGCCTCAAAGCCCCCGCACTCATTCGCTACGCCGATAGTCTTGCCATTATCTACAGCATTAGTGAAAAAGAATTAGTTCTTGCCATTCCTGAAGGTGGAATTTTACGTAAAAGTCCCCAAGGCTTTGCGGAAATTTGGGGAAAAGAAGGACAAGTACTGCTACTACAACCGCCCAGCGAGCAAGTTAAAGAAAAGTTTAGCTTACGCTGGTTTTTACCATCAATTTATCGCTACCGCAAAGTCTTAATTGAAGTTTTAGTCGCCTCGCTTTTTGTGCAGCTTTTCGGTTTAGCCAATCCACTTATTACACAAGTTATTATTGATAAAGTTCTCGTACAGCGCAGTATTGATACCTTGGATGTATTGGGTATCTTTCTCCTTGGAGTGGCTGTATTTGAGGCACTATTAACGAGCGTTAGAACGTATTTATTTGTGGATACCACAAACCGCATTGACCTGAGTTTAGGCTCAGAAGTTATCGACCATTTATTACGCCTACCGCTTAAATATTTCGATCGGCGCAGAATTGGGGAACTCGCCGGACGAATCAACGAACTTGAAAATATTCGGCAATTCCTAACAGGAACAGCATTAACCGTTGTATTAGATGCTATATTTTCAGTCATTTACGTTGCAGTGATGCTATTTTATAGCTGGCTGCTTACCCTCGTTACTTTAATTACGATTCCATTATTTGCTTTACTAACAATATTTGTCTCGCCCATCGTCCGACGGCAACTACATAAAAAAGCCGAGAAATATGCAGATACACAGTCTTATTTAGTAGAAGTTTTATCAGGAATTCAAACAGTTAAAGCACAAAACATTGAACTAAAATCGCGCTGGCAGTGGCAAGAACGCTATGCAAAATATATTACTGCTGGTTTTAAGAACGTTCTTACATTTAGCACAGCAAGTTCAATTAGCGGTTTTTTAAATAAATTTACAGGCTTGCTTTTACTGTGGGTAGGCGCGCATCTTGTTTTAGCAAATCAACTGACATTAGGACAATTAATCGCTTTTCGGATCATTGCTGGCTACGTCACAAGTCCTTTATTAAGACTGATTCAGCTGTGGCAAAATTTCCAAGAAACTGCTTTATCAATTGAACGCCTTAGCGATATTTTAGATGCACCGCAAGAAGTTGATGAAAACAATCGGGATAATATCCCCATGCCAGAAATTAAAGGTGACGTGCATTATGATGCGGTGTCGTTTGGGTTTAATAGTAATGGTCCATTACAATTAATTAATATTAATTTAGAAATTCCTGCTGGTTCTTTTGTAGGAATTGTTGGACAAAGTGGTTCAGGTAAAAGTACCTTAGCTAAATTATTGCAACGATTATACGAACCAACCTCCGGAAGAATTCAGATTGACCGCTACGACATTAGTAAAGTTGAACTTTATTCGCTGCGGCGCCAAATTGGCGTCGTTTTGCAAGATACGTTGCTATTTAATGGTACTGTTCAAGAAAATATTGCCTTAACCAATCCTGAAGCGAGTTCTGAAGAAATTATTGCAGCCGCAAAGATCGCAGCGGCGCATGACTTTATTATGTCTTTGCCCCAAGGATATAATACCGTCGTTGGCGAACGAGGTGCTTCCTTATCTGGCGGACAACGCCAGCGAATTGCGATCGCGCGTACCGTTTTACAAAACCCCAAGCTCTTAATTTTAGACGAAGCAACAAGTGCTCTAGACTACAATTCTGAGCGGCAAGTATGCAACAACTTAAACGAAGCGTTTCAAGGTAGAACCGTCTTCTTTATTACGCACCGCCTTTCTACTGTCAGAAATGCCGATACGATCGTCGTCATGGATCAAGGCTCGATTGTCGAACAAGGAACGCATCAAGAACTAATGGCACTCAAAGGACGGTACTACTGTCTTTATCAACAACAGGAGTCGCAGCTATGAAGTCAGAATCGATCGAACAACCAGTCATCCTAGAACAACCCGCAGTATGGTCAAGAGTCGTCATGTGGTTACTTGTGTCGGTAACGACTTCGGCGTTTATCTGGGCTTCAGTCGCCAAAATTGAACAAGCCGTACCTGCAACCGGAAAACTCGAACCGCAAGGATCGACAAAAGAAATTAAAGCCCCAACTGGCGGTGTTGTCCGCGACATTTATGTGAAAGATGGGCAATTAGTTAAAAAAGGCGAACTCTTAGTCACCTTCGATCCTACCGCACCGCAAGCGGATGTGCGATCGCTCATTCAATTAAAAGCTTCCTTATTACGCGAAAATCAATTTTATACAACCGCTGCAGCTGGTAATAACTTAGATAATTCATCCGACTTCGCAACACTAACGCGATTGCGCGCCGCTTTAGTTGCAGAAAATGACTTTTTAAAAGCCCAAGTTAATGGATTTAATCCGAGTAAGCGGATCGAAGGCGAGTTTGATACTAACCAACAACAATTGCTAGCAAGCGCAAGAGCTGAATATCGTTCGCGCGTAGCCGATGCTTATCTCGAAATCAAAGAATTAGAAAAACAACTTAGTCAAACACAAGCACAACTAGAAACCGCTAAAAAAGTTGCTGAAATCAACCAAGGAATTCTTGACAAAATTGCACCTGTTGCCGAAGAAGGTGGATTATCGCAAGTACAATACCAACGCCAACAACAAGAAGTTTTAACGCGCCAATCGGAAGTAGATCGTTTAACCGCTGAACAACAAAAACTGACAATTCAAATTGCTCAAGCGCGAGAACAGTTACAAAATACCATCGCGCTGACGGCTAAAGATGTTTTAACTAAAATTGCAGATAATCAGAAAAAAATCGCAGAAATTGATACTCAACTTGGGCGAAACAAAATAGAAAACGAAAAACGAATTGCAGAAATTGATGCACAACTCAGCAAAGCAAATCAAAGCTTGCAATATCAAGAACTGCGATCGCCTGTAGATGGAATTGTTTTTGATTTACAAGCAAAATCGCAAGGTTTTGTCGCAAATTCTACTGAACCAATACTAAAAATCGTGCCTAATGAAAATTTAGTTGCTTCAGTATTTATAACAAACAAAGATATTGGGTTTGTGTATCCAGGGATGGAAACTGACGTCAAAATTGAATCCTTTCCAGAATCTGAATTTGGAAGTATTAAAGGTAAATTAGTTTGGGTTGGCTCAGATGCTTTACCGCCAACGCAAGAACGCCCTTATTATGCTTTCCCTGCCAAAATTCAACTCGAACGCCAAGCATTAAATATTAACGGAAAAGAAGTACCGCTACAATCAGGCATGAGTGTTAATAGTAGTATTAAAGTGCGTAAAAGAACAGTTTTAAGTATGTTTATGAATATGTTTGATAAGAAGATTAAGAGCTTGGAAACAGTTAGGTAATGGGTAATGGGAAGAACTATTACAGATTTTTAGTGACCCTTATTCATTAGTAAAAAATCAATGCGAATTTTATTTCTGCATACTAATTTTCCAGCGCAATATCGTCATATTGCACAAGCGCTGGCTAGCAATCCAAACAATCAAGTTGTTTTCGGTACTAAAAATAAAGATGTTTCGCTACCAGGCGTTTATAAAGCTATTTTTGAACCAAGTCGCACTCCACATCCATCAACGCACCATTACGTCCGACCATTAGAAAGTGCAGTGTTGCACGGACAAGCAGTATATAAAATAGCTGAACAATTAAAAGCACGAAAATTTATTCCCGATGTTATTTGCGGACATTCGGGTTGGGGTCCAACATTATTTGTTAAAGATGCATTTCCAAATACACCACTAATTTGTTATTTTGAGTGGTTTTATCACGCGCGCGGCTCGGATGCTGACTTCGATCCAAGCGATCCTTTAAGCGTCGATGATGTGGCACGGATTCGGATTAAAAATGCACCGATTTTAATTGATTTGTACAGTTGCGATCGCGGTTTATCTCCCACATATTGGCAACGCGCGCAGTTCCCGCCAGAATTCCACAGTAAGATTTCTGTATTGCATGATGGCGTTGACACTGAATACTTCAAGCCTAAACCTGGTGCTAAGTTAGTTTTACCGAATCTAGATTTATCCGGCGTTGACGAACTTGTCACGTATGTAGCGCGGGGGATGGAACCGTATCGAGGTTTTCCGCAATTTATCGAAGCGATCGCTTATATTCAAGAACGCCGCCCCCATTGTCATGTTGTCATTGTCGGTTCTGAACGCGTTTGCTACGGTAAATCTTTACCTGATGGCATGACTTACAAAGAGTTTATGCTCAAAAAGGTTCCATTAGATTTATCGCGCGTACATTTCACAGGCTCGTTACCTTACAATCAATATCTGCAAGTCATTCAAGCTTCCTCAGTTCATGTTTACCTGACGCGCCCGTTTGTTTTATCTTGGTCAATGATTGAGGCGATGTCTACAGGGTGTTTGGTACTAGGTTCTAATACTGCACCTGTTGCGGAAGTGATTCAAGATGGTGAAAATGGGTTACTCGTTGATTTCTTCGCACCGCAGCAAATTGCCGATCGCGTTGATGAAGTGCTGAATCATCCAACCCGCATGGCAGAACTTCGCGCCAAAGCTAGAGACACGGTTCTAGAACGTTATGCATTAGCGGATTTGTTGCCAAAACACTTGGAGATGATTAAGAGTGTTATTAAATAATCCTTAGAAAAATAAAAACTAAGCAACGCGAGATGCGATCGCGTTCCAAGGCTTAAGAATGGTTTTAAATATGACAATTGCAACACTAGGAGCGATCGCGATTCATAAATTACCCGAAGCTGTTGCTGTCATGCTATTTTTCAAAGTGGGAGAGTTATTTCAGGAAACCGCTCTCAAGCGATCGCGTTATTGGGTTCGAAGCATAAGGCTTGTTCAAAACATAATGAAACAACTCATTGAGCGTGACTTTTACCCTAAGTGACATGTGGTAATTCTGTAATCGACTCTACCGTCACTGTAGATATAAACACTAAGCAAATAGATGTGTTTCCAGGATAGGAGAAGGTAAGCACTCCATCAAAATCCTCAAGATGCTACTGAGAAACACACTGCAAATCTACAGGAGTTATCCCATGCATTCTAAGCTATTGTCGAATCAAGGTCGCCATGCGGTAGTGATTGGCGGTAGTATCGCTGGGCTGGTGACTGGTCGAGTTTTAACGAAGTATTTTGAGCAAGTCACGATTATCGAACGCGATCTCGTTCCTGATGAACCTGTACCGCGTAAAGGTGTTCCGCAATCGCATCACGTCCACGTGTTATTGATGCGTGGGGCGATGATTTTAGAAGAACTTTTTCCAGGCTTGCACGCAGAGTTATATGCTGCGGGCGCATCACAGCTTGACATGGCAAAAGATGCGGCTTGGCTCAATCCAGCGGGGTGGGGTATTCGCTTTACTTCTGGAGTGATGTTGTTGGCTAGCAGCCGCAGTTTATTGGAATGGGGTATACGTCAACGCTTGATGCAGTGTCCTCAAGTAGGCTTTGTTACTGAATCTGAAGTGACAGGTTTACTTGCTAATGCCGATAAAACAGCGATTGCTGGGGTTCAAGTACGGTTGCACGATCAACTGCATCGTGGAAGTGTCACTAAACAAGTCTATGCCGATCTGATCGTCGATGCCACTGGGCGAATGTCCAAAACTCCGCAGTGGTTAACAGCACTTGGTTACGAACCGCCGCCAGAAACCGTTGTGAATGCTCATGTTGGTTACGCAAGTCGCATTTATCAACCTCCTGCGAACTTTTCCAGCGATTGGCAAGCTTTGTATTTGCAAGCCGCACCACCAAATGCGCCACGCGGAGCGTTAATGTTACCTATCGAAGGCGGTCGCTGGCTAGTTTCTCTCGGTGGAGGAGATAAAGACTATCCACCCACAGACGAAGCTGGTTTCCTCGAATTTACAAGGAGTCTGCGTAGTTCGCTACTATACGATGCCATCAAAGATGCTAAACCTCTCTCGCCAATAGTTAGCTATCGCGCTACCGAAAACCGTCGCCGCCATTACGAAAAACTGCGCCGAATGCCAGAAGGTTTGGTTGTAACAGGCGATGCAGCGTGTGCGTTCAATCCGGTATACGGACAAGGAATGACAACAGCCGCGATCGCAGCAGAAACTTTAGATCGGTGTCTCAAAAAAGGTCTTTCTGGTTTAAGTAAACGTTTTCAAAAGCAATTAGCCCAAGTTAACGCGGTTCCTTGGACACTTGCAACCAGCGAAGATTACCGCTATCGCAGTACGGAAGGTAAGTCACTCGATCGAAAAACGAAGTTGATGCACTGGTATATGGATCGAATCATGCTGTTATCTACCAAGAATGTTGAGGTGCGATCGCAGTTTATCCAAGTTATGCATATGCTAAAAACACCAACGGCATTATTTCATCCTAAAATCGTTGCTTTAGTTCTCCAAGAAGCGTTGCAATCCACTCTACATCAAGCAACACTAACAACCACTAACAACCAAGGTGACGTCAAGACTTGTTCTTAGTCACTGATTTCGATCGAAATTTGCGATCAGGACACTTTTACCGATCCAATGGCGATCGAGTGCCAACGCGGGCTATACATTTCAGGAACTTCATACGCTGGCTGACACATGTATACCTAGTGCAATTCCATCCCAACCCGCTTGAGAACTTGTAAGAAGTGGCGGACGTGGGAAAATCTGTAAAACTTTATCTTCTCGATCAAGAACTAACGAGTTGTCGCTAGGCATGACTTTAAACCGAGTTTCTACTAGGTAGATAAGTAAAAATAAACGCGATCTAAAGGCTGGTAAATGGTCATTGGTAATTGGCGATCGCAAAGAATATTAAGCAATAATTACCTATTACCTGTTACCCACTGCCAGAAATACTCAAGCCTGACTTTGTGATTACGCCCACTACTTACAAGTTTACTTTGATGTCGGTGCAGGTGCAGTGTTTGATGAAGTACCTGCGTATGCGACCGCCGCAGGAAATCCTGCAAGAATTGTAGGCTGGGCATATCCTGAGTCGTGTTAGCTAAAGTTAGAGAATGTCAAACTTTAACATCAATGAACTTAGCTGACACTAACCCCTTCCTCGCACTCAACTACGAACCTGCCTTAGAATCTTTAGGTAACGATTACTTCGATCGAGTTGTCGCGGCGGAATTTCCGACACATATTCTTCGCTTTCGCAACGATGCGTTACTTTCACTACTAAAACTCGATCCACAAGCGGTTACAGACGAACACTTTATCGAAGCTTTTGGTAAATTCCAAGGACGCGAACCGTTACTAGCCTTGCGCTATCACGGCTACCAGTTTGGGCAATATAATCCGTATTTAGGAGATGGCAGAGGATTTCTCTACGGACAAGTACGCGGTACAGATGGCGAACTTTACGACTTTGGTACTAAGGGTTCAGGAACAACGCCTTACTCGCGCAGTGCTGATGGTAGATTAACACTCAAAGGTGGCGTGCGCGAAGTTCTAGCTGCTGAAGCTTTGCATCACATGGGCGTGCGTACGAGTCGCTGTCTTAGTTTGATTGAAACAGGAGAAGCATTGTGGCGCGGTGATGAACCCTCTCCAACGCGATCGTCGGTGATGGTACGTTTTAGCCGATCGCACATTCGTTTTGGCACTTTCGAGCGACTCTACTATATCGAACGTCCAGATTTAATTCAAAAGTTACTCAGTCACGTTATCGAATACTACTATCCCGCAATGTGGGGTCAAGCCGATCAATACTCGCTATTCTATGCAGAACTTGTCAAACGTGTCGCTGAACTCACCGCCCAGTGGATGGCAGCAGGTTTCTGTCACGGAGTGCTAAATACCGATAATATGTCAATCACGGGAGAAAGCTTTGATTATGGTCCTTATGCTTTCATTCCCTCCTACGATCCGCTATTTACAGCAGCATATTTTGATTACTATCGTCGCTACTGTTACGGCAGACAACCGAGTGTTTGTAAATTTAATTTAGAGCTTCTACAAGAACCCTTACAAGCTGTTATTTCTCCTGAAGATATGGAAGTAGGCTTGTCTATGTTTGACGAGCATTACCATATAGAATACAGCCGATTAATGTTAAAAAAACTAGGTTTTTCTCAGTTATCTGTTACAGAAGGAGAAGAACTTGTCCAAACAACAATTCAACTATTACAAGAAACACAAGTAGGCTATCACGACTTTTTTGAGAAACTAACACAAAACTTTTCACCAAAATGGCGAGAAGATGCTAATTCAATTTTAGACACATTAGATTTACCCTGGGATACCTCCTCTGAATTACTAAAAAAATGGCGTAACTTGTATCATAAACACTTGACAAAACTCCCTCAATCTGAAGCAGCAAACATATCAAAACAGCTTCAACAAAGTAATCCCAAAATTGCCTTACTCCGATCAGTCATCGAATCAGTTTGGGAACCAATCGCCCAAGAAGACAACTGGCAACCATTTTACGATTTATTAAGACAACTCACGAGTAGCAATATCACCTGAATCGTCAAGCATTACCAGCACGAGCTACTTTAACCCTATTACCCATTACCTATGACCAACCTCACAAAGAGCCAACTAACATTTAATCAATTGCCACTACCTCAATCACCTTCTCTCCAGGATTCAATTCTGCGATGCGATCGCCTGCGCCATCTTTACCTCGAACCGTCACTTGATTGACAGGTATCCGCACAACTCTTTGCGTACTTGTCACCAAAGCCACCTCCTCTGTCGCTAACACCATTCCTGCTAAAGCATCCGATTTAGAGGTAAACTGTATCGCCTGCGTGCCAATATCACCGCGATTTCCTTGGCGTAGCGTACTTGCTGATACTCGTTTTGCCAATCCTGATTGCGAAACCAACAAGACATTATCACCTAAGTTATTGAGCGCCACCCCACCGACTAACTTCTCTTGTTTGCGTAGCCGCAATGCTTGTAAACCCACCGCAGTACGCCCCATAATGGGCAATTGTTCGTCATTCACAGGAAAACGCAATAATCTTCCACCAACTGTAGCGAGAACCAAATTTTGCTCAGGTTGCACGACAAGGGCTGATAACAACTCATCATCGTCTTTAAATTTGACGATCGTCAAACCACGATTGGTAATACTCAAAAACTCTGTCATTGCCAATCGCTTAATTTTTCCTAATTTCGTTAACAAGACGAGTTGGGTGTTTTCTGGATCGTCGGGCAATAAGAATTGCGACACGACGGTTTCTGTAGCCGCCGAGTTAGGAAGCAAGCCAATCAATGGACTACCACGCTTTTCTCCGCGTACCGATGCAGGAATTTCGCCGACTTGTACCGGAAACACTTTACCGCTACTAGTCAATACAAGCAATGTTTGGTCGGTTTTGGCAGTTTGAGTTTGAATCACGCAATCATACTCAGAATTACCATTTTCTGCTTTCGATTTTCTACTCGCACGTTGACCATTTGCCGATCGCTTGACGTAGCCCCGCTGCGTAAACTCCAAAACCACCTCTTCCACAGGTTGTACATCAAGTGGTAAGGCTTGAGGTTTCGATTGCGATTTTTTTTCTCCCGCCTTTTTCTCGGTGATGGGTTGTACATCATGCGCTAATTTTGTCCGTCGCGCATCGCCAAACTTGCGCTTGAGCGATCGCAAATCTTTTTTGAGCGCTTTGAGCAACTCGCGGCGATCGTTGAGGAGTTTTTGTAATTCTTGAATTTGTGCGTTTAACGCTTCAAATTCTTTTTTCAGGTTCTCCTGTTCTAAACTTGTCAAGCGACGCAGAGGCATTGCTAAAATAGCGTCCGCTTGGCTGTCAGTCAAATCAAATCGACTTTGTAAAGTCATTTTGGCAGTACTACCATCACTCGCCTGACGTAAAATGGCAATGACATCATCAAGATGCGACAGCGCCCGCAGCAAACCGGAAACAATATGAATGCGACTTTCGGCTTGATGTAACTGATGCTTGTAGCGGCGATTGAGAGTTTCTTCGCGAAACTTAAGAAATTCTTGTAAAAGTTGCCGTAAACTTAACTGACGAGGTTGTCCATCGACAAGTGCTAATAAAATTGCCCCAAAGTTCACTTGTAGCGCAGTTTGATGATACAGGTGCTGCAACACCTCTTGCGGATTGTTGTCGCGCTTGAGTTCAATGACGACGCGCATTCCGGTGCGATCGCTTTCATCGCGAATATCGGCAATACCCTCCAAGCGCCCTTGGTTCACTAACTCGGCAACTTTTTCAATCCAACCCGCCTTATTCACTTGAAACGGCAACTCAGTCACGACAATTGCTGTACGTCGCTGCTTACTGCCACGTCCTCCAGCCACTTCTTCGATTTGGGCGACTCCCCGTAGCGTCATACTTCCGCGACCAGTGCTGTAGGCTTCGCGAATGCCTGCTGTACCGATAATTTCGCCTCCTGTAGGAAAGTCAGGTCCAGGAATGAGTTCAAATAATTTTTCATCGGATAATTCTGGCTGATCGATCAGCGCAATCAAGCCATCAACGAGTTCGCCCAAGTTATGCGGCGGAATATTCGTTGCCATCCCTACTGCAATTCCCGCACAACCATTTAACAGCAGCAACGGTAACTGCGCGGGTAAAACCACAGGTTCTTGCTGGGAGTTATCGAAGTTACTGATAAATTCAATCGTTTCTTCGCCAATTTCGGCTAATAATGCTTCATGGCTAATTGGAGCTAAGCGAGTTTCGGTATAACGCATCGCGGCTGGCGGATCGTTATCGACCGAACCAAAGTTACCGTGACCTGCGAGTAAAGGATAGCGACTCGAAAAGTCTTGTACTAGTCGTACTAAGGCATCGTACACTGCTTGGTCGCCGTGCGGATGATATTTACCTAGTACGTCTCCGACAACACGCGCGCATTTACGATAAGGGCGATCGGGAGTTAACCCTAGTTCGTGCATTGCATACAAAATCCGGCGGTGAACTGGCTTTAATCCATCACGTACGTCCGGTAATGCTCGCCCGACAATAACACTCATGGCGTATTCAAGGTATGACCTTTGCATTTCTGTATGCAAAGCCGTGGGAATGACCTGTCCCTGCGAGAGAAGGTTTAATTGTTTCGCCATGAATTCTGTTCCCTGATTCCTAACAACAAAAAGCGTCCTGTAATTTATAAACAATGAACAATAGCATAAAGGATAAAGTGCTTTTGCCAGTATTTCAGCGGTAGTCGTTGAGCAATTAGCAGTAGTATTATCCTTAGATTAGAGGCAACTATTTTATAACTTAAAACGCCTCTTATTGTTTTTAATTAAGATGGTAGGCTTTGCCATATTAATAATCTGTTCATTTATAAATATTCAATAAACTTAAAGCAACTACTCTCATGAAAACTGTATTGATTGTGGAAGACGATTTTACTAATGCACGGGTTTTTTCCAAAATTTTGACTAAACGCGGTGGCTTGGGTGTCAAGCATACTGAAAATGTCGAAGAAGTGATGAAAATTGCTGCAGCGGGAGAAGCCGACATCATTTTGATGGATGTTTCCCTCTCGCGGAGCATGTACCAAGGCAAGGCCGTTGATGGTATTAAGATTACCCAAATGTTGAAAGCTAATGCACAAACTGCCAAACTGCCGATTATTTTGGTGACAGCACACGCGATGGAAGGCGATCGCGAGAGTTTTCTCAAACAAAGTGGCGCTGACGGCTACATTTCTAAACCCATTGTTGACCATCAACAGTTTATTGAGCAAATTTTGGCATTGCTGCCAAAAGACTAACAATACCTGCGTTGTTTTCACTGAAGTCCTCTATCGTAAGGAGTTTGATGCTACCCTTACTACAGTTATTAACCAGAACGATTCTAGTTTAGTACAAAAATACTATTCTAGAGGGGTGAGAGGTGAGTCAGAGAGCAGCTAGGGACTAGTGGCTAGTTTTGAGTTATTCACTCCTGAAGCACCTCTGCTCTTATTCTGCATAGCTAGAGCTTTTTGTAGTACTGGGCAAGTGGCAATATCCTAAAACCTAGCTTTTCATAGGTGCGACGTGCTGGAGCATGACCAGGATCGCCACCCGTTGCTACCATCGCGACCGACATGCCTGCACCTGTCATCCAATTAAGTGCAAATTTTATTAAAGCAGAGCCAATACCGCGACCCTGAAATTCGGGATCGACAGCGAGCATGTAGATTTCACCCACGTTGGGTTCGACATCTAGTTTCACCGCAACAAAACCCAAGACTGCACCAGCAGCGATCGCAACCCATACAGGAGTGTCCTCAGCAGCACAGACACCTTCGACAGCTTGACGCTGGCTCACACGCCAATCGGGATAAAGTTCTCGATAAACGTCAAAATCCATCATTTGCTCAATTGAATCAAAGACTGGTGCCCATGCTTGTAGCGAAAGACGAATAACTGCATCAAGTTGATGCGCCTCGTAAGGTTCAATCCGTACTTCCATATGAACTCCAGGTAATGTTTAAGATTTCCAAGCAAGGAAGCCGCTGAACCTTCCCAAAGCTGACATTCAATTGTTTCGGCAGTCCTTGGAGGATGACAACTGCATCGCGAGGAATAGGCATTGACATCCTCCAGTGTAAGGAGCGGTCATACCTTATTGCCCGAAACTAACGAGTCAGTTTATTATCTGCGATCGCCCTTCAACTCAGTAGTTCTCCTAACTGTGACTAGCCACTATTCACTCTTTTGCTTACCCCTAGTCAGCTGGCTGCGTAGTTCTTCAATATTGGCAAGTAATTCAGTTTGGGGAATCGCACTTTGTTCTTTTGAAGCCATCCACTTGAGTTTAACGGTGTGGTTTGCAGCTTCTTCGTCGCCTAAGATGAGACACGCGATCGCCCCACTGCGATCTGCTCTAGCAAACTGTTTCTTAAAAGCACTCCCACTTAAGTCTAAATCAACACTAAACCCTGCTTGCCGCAACTTCTGTGCTAGAACAAGCGCCTGTGCTTCGGCTGCCTCCCCGCGCGAAACAACATAAAAATCAATGCTTGATACCGCAGGTTCCTGTAGTTGTTGAAGTAATAAAATCAAGCGCTCTAAACCAATTGCCCAACCAACAGCAGGAGTTTCAGGACCACCCAATTGCGCAACCAAACCATCATAACGCCCGCCACCACAAACCGTTGCTTGCGCGCCCAAGTCATCTGATTGAATTTCAAATGCTGTGTGCGTATAGTAGTCGAGTCCGCGTACTAATCGGGGGTTGAGTTGGTAACTAATACCCAAATCGGCGAGTAGCTGCTGTACTTTGTCAAAGTGCTGTCGCGAGTATGCACCAAGATGATCCAGAATACTCGGTGCATTTTGAGCAATTTCTTGCGTGCGTTTGTCTTTACTATCCAAAATCCGTAAGGGATTGCGACTCAAACGCTCTTGCGAATCAGGATCGAGTTCGTCTTTATACGGCGTTAAGTAGTCTACTAGCGCTTGGCGATAGGCGTTGCGATCTTCAAGATTACCCACAGAGTTGATATCGAGGTGAAGATTTTTCAATCCCAAAGTTTGAAGAATGTTGGTGGCGATCGCAATGACCTCAACATCGGCTCGCGGATCGGCACTTCCCAAAACTTCCACGCCTAATTGATGAAATTGCCGCTGTCTTCCTGCTTGCGGACGTTCGTAGCGAAACATAGGACCTGCGTACCACAACCGCTGTACGCCGCCTTGCGTATACAAACTGTGTTCGATCAGCGATCGCACGACACCTGCTGTTCCCTCAGGGCGTAACGTAATCGAGCGATCGCCGCGGTCGCGGAATGTATACATTTCTTTCCCTACTACATCAGTTGCTTCGCCGATACCCCGCTCAAACAACTCGGTTTGCTCAAAAATGGGGGTGCGAATTTCGCGATACGCTGCTTTAAAAAGAATATCCCGCGCTGTCGCTTCTACCTTTTGCCAGTACCCAACTTCCTCTGGCAATATATCTCGCGTTCCACGTAATGCCTGAATTTCGCCCATTAACTGTTTATCTAAATTGCGTTTCTCAGTTACGGCTTATGGCAGAAAATCTTACTGCTCGATGGCAGAATTGATTTTTCTAAATGCACCGTAACGATTCTGATAGTATGCCAAAATTTGCGCGACTCGTTGGCGACTTACGGAATTAGCGCGTTGGTTATATTGAATCCACAGCCCCCCGATTTGACTGTGTTTGTAGTCAAACTGCTGATAAGCTGCTGGATACAGACCTGTCTCGACTCCATCCACCTGCTGCAAATGCGCGGCAATTTCTCGATAAACGGCTAACGGCAGTCCAGGAAATTCAATTTCTTCCTTCAGTTGATTCTGACTCATGGAAATTAAAACTCTCCAGGACCGGGCGTAACAGGTGACGGTGATGGAATCGGAGTTCCGTTAGGAACTGTAGGTGGGTTGATGGGAACAGGTACAGGGGTAGGAGTACCTGCTGGTGGTGCAGGTGATGTTACTTCTGGTGGTAAATCAGGTTGGGGTTCAGCTTCTTCCGTTGGAGATGGCGTTGGTGTGGGAGTGGGTGGTGATTCCTCTGGAGTATCTGATTCGACAGCTTGCTCGCCGATCGCCTTGGCAACTTCAACGCCATATTGTTCTAAAATGACCACAGGCTCAATCCCAGGACTCATTTCAATTCGTTTGACGAGAATCTCCCCGTTGGAAAGCCGTTGTCCGACGCGGACATAACGACTTGTTCCCTCGTTGGGGACTTGCACAATCGCCTGCAGCTGATCGCCAATTTGAACGACACCAGAAACCGCAACTTTTCGAGCTAACTCAGGCTCAGGAACCGATGGTAATGCAGGTGGGAAAGCACCTTCATCTGGTGGTGGAAAGGGAATACCATTATCGTTATCTGGTGGAGTTACTGGAGGAGGATTATTCACTGTTGCACCTCCACCTGGTGGCGAACTAGGAGGACGTGTGGCGATCGCATCTGAAGAACTCGCACCACTGCTATTTGCTGTTGTTTGTGGAGGACTTGCTTGTGACGCCACTTGTGAAGCAGTTTCCCTAGGTCTTGTCTGGATAAATAGCCCAGCAAAAGGATCTTGGCGACCCGTTTGTACTTGTTTGGCGCGCTGACTGCCGTTAGTTGGTTGAATGAGACTCGGAGAAATAGCAACGGTAGGTGATTGCGCTGTCGGTTTAGGAAATGGCGCTACTGCAGCCGTATTTTGTGCTTCCTGAGATGGCGGCGTTGCACTCATATCTTCGGTATTATTGCCACAACTAGCGATTGGCAGTACCATCATTCCGAACGCGGCGATCGCGGAAAGTTGGCGCCATGCTTTCACTCCAACCCATTGATTATCAAAATTTCTTTCCAATCCGCTACCTTTCAACATCTCAAGTTTCAGAATTCTGGTACTTTTATACCTTAAGATTAAATAAGCTACAGTCCTTAAGCCGTCCGCAGATATTTTAATCTTCTGCTCCCACCATTAACTGCTTTAAAGAATCGAGTCCTTTTTTTACGCGACGCGAAACTGTGACAACACTGATGCCTAAGCGTTCTGCGACTTCTTTTTGCGTCAAATCATATAAAAACACAAATTTCAAAATTTCGTGCGTGCGTTTCTCTAACTGATACAACGATTGTTGTAAACGAAGGCGATCCTCTTGTGCAAGTTGAAAGCTACGATAGTCGCGATCGGGAACAATTTCTCCCAAGGAGGTTGTTCCTTCTTCAGATTCTTGAACAGGCATATCTAAACTTAAAGGAGCGCGATTTACCCACGCAAGTTTGACTTCTTGCCATTCCTTGAGCGAAATGTTCAATCCTTCGGCAATTTCGGCATCTGACGGTTGGCGATTATACTTCTGCCGTAAATCGCGGACAACACCTATAGCTTGCTGCTGTAGCGCTAACCAGCGGCGCGGAATACGCACCATAACACCTTTATCGCGCAAGTAATGCTGAATCTCGCCACGAATATACGGAACCGCGAAGGAACTAAATGCATGACCTTTAGACAATTCAAAGCGCTCAACTGCACGAATTAAGCCGATGCACCCCACCTGTAGTAAATCTTCGTAACTTTCTGTACATTGATTGCTCCAATAGTGTGCCTCTTTTCGCACTAACCCTAAATTGAGGGTAACAAGCTGGTTGCGGATAGTTTGAGAGCGGTCTTGCTCGTAATCTCGCAGTAGAGTTGCACTTCTTTGCTTCAATTCGTTGTGTTCTGCAGTATAACTTAGCACCATAATTACAGTAATAATTGAATAACAATAAAGGCGTTACTACTGCGTCGCGCCACTAATTGCTCTTGTATGCTGAAACAATTGATAGCATTAAAGTTAAGTAGCACGCTAGTTGGACTTAATAGCTTAAATTGATTATTCAACGCTCAAATTAGCCAATAACAGCATCTAAAGAGGGTTGATTGTCTTCAGCTGAGATTGCTCGCTGCTGACTAATTAGAGTATTAATTTTTTCTGTTTTTGTACCACCGAAATAACACTGAAGTTTCTCTCTACTGATTTAGATTCTCCTCAAAAACCCGTAAGGCAAGCATTTGGTGCTGAAGTTGGCAACTCAAAATTCGATAATGAATTTGTATCAAGATACAATAAATGAACTAACTATGACTATAAAATTATTAGCATTAAGCTACAAGCAGTTTGCCTGGAAAGGAACTGCTAACAAGGGAAATGCTTAGCATCTTTATTTATGTTTATGACTGTTAATCCTGAAATTTTACTAAAAGTTAATGACTTTTTTACAGTTTGACTTTATTAATAACCAATATTGATGGTTAGTTTTTTATTAAAAGCACTTAATATTATGAATTTTTATCGCGAGTGATTGATAATAATGGCTACTTTACGATAGCTGCAGTCAATAAAAAAAAGAGAGACTAAATGCCCTCTTGAGAAAATTTGTAATTAGGTTAACAGTGCTTTAGTTAGCAACTTGATAGCCAAGGAGATAGAAAGAAAGAGAATGTACTGAGACATCTTGTGAAGTTCTTCCGTATCTCCTCTGAAGTTAATAGCGACGTGCTAGGCTATTGGTTCAACTCGAGCATAAAACAGACCGCGAATCTTGACATCTAGAGCTTCACGCGCTCCTAAGTCGGTATCTGATGGCTGTTCGCTCTCAAATGTACCTGCGATTTCGCCAGTGCTGCTATCTACTTTAGCAACCTGCAAGGAAATCTCACCCTTTAAGTTTGGGGTTTGCTTGCGGTTGGCGCGAAGGAGTTCTTCACGATCCGCTTGCGCGGGAAGCGCAACTGCATTATCGTAACCAGCAACAACACCGCGACCTTTAGGATCGAGGAATGCACCGGAGCGATAAGAAGGTACTTTGAATTCACCTTCAAAATCGGTAGAAGTGTTAATGCTAGTCAATCCTGGTTGAGTTTGAGCAACTAGCTCTTTAATTGTGAATAGAAAAGGAACTCGTTCACCTCCAGGAAGTTGTACAGTAATTGCTTGGAAGTCAAGCCCATCTTCTTCAACAAACGTTAGGCTGCCATCGCTGTTGACGTTTAGCTTGCCTTGTACTTGGTCAATTGTTGAAGTGTAACGTGTCAGCAATTTTCCAGCTATATATTCTGGTTTTTGACGTTTATTTGTGGGTTCTTCTTTCACAAAAAAGGTAGTTGGTTCCAAGCATAGATCGACGATTCTGTATGACTTATTAGGATCAATTGCAATAGAACCACGCGTAGTTTCTGACAGTTGTGGACATTTATTAGCTAGACCTGTTCCTCTGATTTGGTCGTAGGTGAGTACATCTCTACTGCTAGCAGAGGCAGGACCCTCACTACAAGCGGTTAGTACACCCAGGCACAATGCCAGAAATGCAACAATTAGAGCGCGATACCTCATGGTCAACCTCAATCTTTCTTTTAACTTTGTATTTAACCTGCAAACATAATCTGCCAAGAGAATTGAATATCAGGCGTATATCAGCTTGTTTTACCAAGAGCTATAGCACAAAGGCATGACAGTCATTATGACAATAGACAGTCGCGCTTCAACTTTGCTCGTACTCGGTGGGAAAATATAGGGGGGTAAATGGCATTTTACTCGTACCTATAGAACTTACCTTTAGAGATTCATTGAACCGCTGGGATTTAGCTCAGGTCTGCTGGTTTGCAGAATGGATCAGCCCAGATCCCAATACAAAATTTTACACGGCGATGTCGCCAATACATTGAATATTACACAAACTAAGATAATACTGTTGTCGAATTGACGCAGTACTGTCGCTATTAAAAACAATTCAACCATACAAAGGTAGACGATTTTTTTGTAAATTATTTTGTCAATTTACTAAAACTACGGTGAGTTTAAGTTGACGAAATGCCCGAAGTGTGTAGTATATTTGCAAAAAAGAGAAGCGATCGCGTGACAAAAGTGGATATCCTCAATGTGATTGATACTTTCAGCTTGAGAAGGTGATTGTACAGAATTTAACCGTTTGCCTAACGAATTTACTCTAAATTATTCTATGTTTTGCTTGAAACCGCGGGGCAGGATTGCGTAACAAGTAGTGCAACAAATTAACGAGGAAAGCTAATTTTGAGTCAGGACAGTCTGCAAGCCCAACTGCAAGCGATCGTCAGTGCTGTGCGTACTTTGGCAGCAAGTTGTCAAGGTGATAATATAGCGATTCTAGCTGTGCTGCGGCAGTTAGAGGAACTACACCGAGAAATTCGCGATGGTATATTTCAAGCCTCGTTGCCAGATAATCGTCAAGCGCTATACGCACTGCTAAGAGATATTGAGTCTCAAGGCGGCTGGCCTTATATTGAACGCATGAGAATACAAGCTTTGCTTGCCAACTGGGAAACAGCGACACGCAACGATCGCAGCGGCAATGAGACGAGCACTGATATTACTAAACCTTCAGAAGCGCACAATGGTGAGGTCACAATCAGGGACTAGGAGCAAGTGGTTAGCGGCTAGTGAACAGCGAGCGGTTTTGCATTGAAGACGTAGGAGTTGCAAGTCAACGTTCATTTGTTATTATTTATTCTTCCCTGCTTTTTTGCTTCTTCAACTCCCTGACCTTTGACCCCCGATCCCTGGAATTTGCGCGATACTGGTACAAGAAGCTTTCATACAGTAGTAGAAATGGAAATTCGAGCAATTGATACCCCGCTTCTAGATTGGACTGGGGACTGTCTTGCTATTGGCTTGTTTGAGGAAACGGAGGAGTTACAGGGTGATGTAGCTCAACTCAACGAGAAATTTGCTGATGCGCTGAAAGAAATTATCGAGGAAACGGAATTTAAAGGTAAAGAAGGTAGTAGTGCAGTTACGCGGATTGGTGGCGGTAGCCCAGTACGCAAAGTATTCTTGATCGGGTTAGGAAATCAGGAAACGCTGAAGTTAGACAATGTGCGCCGCGCTGGTGCTACTGTGGCTCGATTAGCTAAAAAAGAGAAGTGTAAGACGGTAGGCGTGAATTTACCGACAGCAAATAACGATCCTGCAGCAACGGTACAAGCGATCGCCGAAGGCGTGCAACTTGCCTCGTATCAAGACAATCGCTTTAAGTCTGAACCTGAAGATAAAGGCTTTTGTGTCGAACGCGTCGATTTACTCGGATTTGCAGGACAAGAAGCGGCGATCGCCCGCGCCAATTCCATTTGTGCGGGAGTCAACTTGGCACGCGAATTAGTTGCAGCACCAGCAAACGAAGTAACGCCGATTACACTTGCCGAAACAGCGCAGAAAATCGCACAAGAGCACGGGTTACAAGTTGAAATTCTCGAACGCGAGGATTGTGAAAAACTAGGTATGGGAGCTTTTTTAGGCGTTGCCCAAGCTTCAGATTTACCACCTAAGTTTATTCACTTAACTTACAAACCCGAAGGTACTCCAAAGCGCAAACTCGCGATTATTGGAAAAGGGTTAACGTTTGATTCTGGCGGCTTAAACATCAAAGCAGGTCCAGGTAGCAGCATTGAGATGATGAAGATGGACATGGGTGGTGCTGGGGCGACTTTAGGTGCAGCAAAAGCGATCGCGCAACTCAAGCCCGATGTCGAAGTTCATTTCATTAGTGCGGCGACGGAGAACATGATTAGCGGTCGGGCGCTGCATCCTGGCGATATTCTCAAGGCTTCTAACGGCAAAACGATTGAAGTAAATAATACGGATGCAGAAGGTCGCTTAACTTTAGCCGATGCGCTTGTCTTTGCAGAAAAGTTAGGTGTCGATGCGATCGTGGATTTAGCAACGCTCACGGGTGCGTGTATTATTGCTTTGGGCGACGAGATTGCAGGTTTATTCTCGCCTGATGATAAACTAGCACAACAACTTGCCCAAGCGGCGGAAGCGGCTGGCGAAAAACTCTGGCGAATGCCGTTTGAAGAAAAATACTTTGAAGGGCTAAAATCTGGAATTGCCGACTTTAAGAACACAGGACCGCGTGGCGGTGGCTCGATTACAGCTGCTTTATTTTTGAAGCAGTTTGTTAAGGAAACGCCTTGGGCACACTTAGATATCGCAGGTCCTGTTTGGACTGACAAAGAAAATGGCTGCAATAACCCTGGTGCAACAGGTTATGGCGTACGCACATTAGTTCATTGGGTACTCAGCCAATAGACAGCAATAGGGCAGTAATGACGATAACTGCTGCCCTATTTTTGCTTTTGTTGTTCTTCAGTTATAGCCTGTTTAATTTCTGGCTTATCAAGAAGGTCTTTTGCCATATCCATGAATTTAAGACTATCGGGATGAATAGTTTTTCTTTGTAGTGTTGGTATCGCTTCCGAATCAAACTGGTCTTCTGGCGATGGAGATGGGCGATCTGAATACATATATTCCTTACTGAACTCGCCTTTAGAAAAAATTTTATCAACAATTCAGCTTGTCAACTTAAAAATATCAGTCTTAGGCAAAATCCCTCCTGTTATCTTGTGCGATCGCATTTATCGCGCTAGGTCGTCAAGCGCAATTGCTTGTTGATGAAGGAGGGGAGCTTAGCAGCTATTTAACTGATACCGCATCAACGTCGATAGTGCTTGCTGTTGTCTGTGTATTCGCTTCAGCAGTTTGTTGAGTGTTAGCTCTACGCGCTTTGACACCTTCCATCAATATTTGAGAAACTTCTGCAAGCAGGAGTGATAGTAAAAAGACATCGTCTATTTGTCCAACAACTGGCAGAAAATCAGGTGCGATGTCAAATGGCAGCAGGAAATAAAACGCTGTTCCTAAAATTACCCACCAGCGGTATCTAGGATTGCGTAGGAGATTGCGATACCAACTATAGACCGATTGAATACCAAAGTTCTTCATTTGATGCGATGACCTTAAAGCTACTTTTATCCTGACAGATATCACAGCAAACTTCTGGTAGAAATAACCGTCTACTTCCTGCTAGGAAAATGCTACCTGCAATTTTTCTCAAGTCCTTCCCATAGATAGGTGTGGCTGAAATTGAAGTTATTTGCTAGCTTCTACTATGAATTACTTTAAACTCCTGATGAGATGATGCTAGAGAGGTAACTGTTTATAAGATAAACAAATACAAACTATGGTGTTGAAGATGAAACAGTAATGCCCGCCTTGAGGCAACAGCGATTGTCTAATTGCATTAGATGCGATTGTAGTTTCGCTTCCTAAAAAATCGGATATGCTTTGAAGACAATCTCGATCTATTCTAAATCCGAGGTGTAAAGGCTCAATTGATATCGCCTAAGCAAGATGACAAGCAATAGTTATGCCTGACGCATAACTTTTAACGACGCGATCTTGCATAATGAGGTACTTTCCAAAAAGTCTAGTGAACGGAGGCACGCGGAAACGGTGGATGTTGTAGAAATATTTAGAAATGGTGGACCAGCAATGTTACCCTTGCTGGCGCTGTCAATTTTATCGTTGAGTGTCATTATCGAGCGCTTGTGGTTTTGGTTTAGAATTCTTAATCAGGAACGCGAAATTGTAAATCGCATTCTTTATGCAGCGCGAGACAATTGGGCAGGTGCGACACAGCTTGCCAAAAGAGCAACCGATCAACCAATTGGGCGGTTTCTTTACGCGCCATTGCGCTTATCTCGACCCGATCCAGAACTCTTTCGCCTGGCGTTAGAATCAACCGCTGAAGATGAGATAGCTGCAATGCGTCAGGGAGAAAAAATCCTAGAAGCGGTCATTGCACTCGCCCCTTTACTTGGTTTGTTGGGAACTGTACTCGGTTTAATTCGGTCTTTGCGAAATATTCGCCTAGGCGATTTAGGAACCGCTTCGGCAGCAGGAGTTACCTTGGGTATTGGGGAATCCCTAATCAGTACCGCTGCTGGTCTTTTAGTCGCAATTATTAGCCTAGCATTTTATCGGTTGTTCCAAGCTTTTGTTGTCAACCAAGTCAAAGTTTTTCGTAAAGCAGGAAGTGAGTTGGAAGTTCTGTACCGCCAAACTTGGGATGACAGCGGTGCAGACATTCAAAGCACTGTACCGCGCGCGAACATTGTCCAGCGCGACACAACTGAAGGTTATCGCATTCCCCCTCGTTCGGAAAAAAAAGGTCCTGATGCTTCACCACTGTAAGCTGATTCATGCGAGCAACTTACATTAAACAAGTTTTATCCTCACACGTCACGTACGAGTTGAACGTAAAAGTCAACTTTCTTGTGAATCTTCAAGCTTTTTCAATGTTCCAATATGAAAATCAATTTACATTCTCCGATTGAAGAAGTTCAAGTTCAAATTATTCCGCTGATTGATGTCATTTTTTGTATCTTGACGTTTTTCTTGTTGGCGGCATTACAATTTACTCGACAGCAAGCGATTAATGTAGACTTACCCAGAGCTAGTACAGGGACGCCACCAGAGATTCGCCAAACTTTAATTGTGACATTGGATGCGATTGGGCAAACGTATGTTGAGCAAGAACCAGTCTCGCGCGATCAACTCACGCAGCGATTGCAAGCTTATCGCCAGGCAAATCCAGACGGACTTATGGTATTGAATGCTTCGCGGACTGCAAGTTACAACGAAGTGATTCAAGTCCTCGATCTGCTACGCGCCGTTGGTGGCGATCGCGTTGCTTTAGCAACTTTACCAGGCGATACAAATCCTGGCATCAGCCCTACAGTTCCCGTTGTTCCTGGACTTGCACCTTCACCGGGAACAACTATTCCACAAACTAATTTCAACGCACCGATTCCAACAATTCCACCAGCGCCTACTCCGAATCAATCGCCGATTTCTCCGACAACACCTGCAGTTCCGTAAGAAATAAATTAGTTGTCATAATAGGTTCTGATTTCTGCCAATTTGTAGATGTATAGTTACTTTCGCTTGAGGTAGTTTATTGTCACCAATGAATTTTGATAAATTATCAATTTAAGCTGAGGATATACATATGTTGGTGGAGCTGTTAATTGCATGGTTAGTGAGTGCATCAAGCTTATTACTGGTAACGCAATTACCTGTAGGAATTGAAATTGATAGCACTCCTAAAGCTTTTATTTCGGCTGCGGTTTTAGGAATTGTTGCGGCTGTTGTTAATCCGATTTTAAAAGCCGTATTTTTTATTCCTAACGTCGTAACATTTGGTTTATTATCTGGCGTATTCACTTTTATTATTGGTGCTGTTAGTTTAGCTATTGCAGCTTCTTTAGTAAGTGGATTTCGTCTACGCGCAGGCATTTGGAGTGCTTTAATTGGAGCGTTAGCCCTCTCGGTTGTTAGCAATTTAATTTATGGTTTTGTCTCTCCTTAAAGAATGGATAAAAAACGAATATTGAGTAAATAAGCGGTTTCTTTTTAAGGAAGCCGCTTTATTCATCAATTATTTTTAAGCAGGAACTTGAATTTGTTGATTGCTACCTAGTCCAAAAGCTGCGTGAATCGCTTTTAAAGCCGTAATACCTTGCTCTTGAGCAACAACACAGCTAATTTTAATCTCTGAGGTAGTAATCATCTGAATGTTAATTTGATGCTGCGCGAGTGCTTCAAACATTCTGGCAGCAACGCCTGGTTGTCCTACCATTCCTGCGCCAACAACACTAACTTTGGCGATCGCGCTATCAACAACAACTTCACCCCAACCAAACTCGCTAGCCGCGGTTTCTAACACTTGGCGTGCTTCTTCAGCATCGATTTGTGCAACAGTAAAGGCAATATCGCGCTTGGGTACGCCGTCAATAACGCGGCAGCGCTGTGACTGGATAATCATATCAACACTGATATTACGCTCTGCTAAAAGTCCAAATAACTTCGCGGCGGTTCCTGGGCGGTCGGCGACTTGGCGAATAGCAAGTTGCGCTTGCTTAAGGTCTAAAGCAACACCTCTAACAGGTGGTGAAGTAGGATGGGAAGAAGTAGCAGATTGCGATTCTGACTGGTAAACGCGATCAATTTCAAAAGCTTTGCACAAAACATCAATCGCGCGATCGCATTCAGTTGCATCAATAACGCAACTCACCTTGACTTCAGAAGTTGAAATCATTTGAATATTAATTCCCGCATCAGAAAGCGTCGCAAACATTTTGGCGGCGACACCAGGACGCCCGATCATCCCTGCACCAACAATGCTGACTTTAGCAATTTGTTGCTGTACCATCACTTCTGCTTCTTCGCGAGCGGTGGCGCGCGATCGCAATACAGGGGCGATTGCTTGGGCGACGGCTTCGGCGCGTTTGAGAATTGGTGTTGTGACAGTAAAGGCAATGTCGTTCGTGTTACCTTCGTGAATCGATTGAATAATCAAATCGACGTCTAAATTTTGCCGTGCAATTTCACCAAATAATCGTGCAGCAACACCAGGGCGATCGGGAACGCGCAATAAGGCAACTTTTGCTTGATCAGTATCCGCTTCAACACCATCCACAGGACGCGTAATTTCTAACCCGACGAGCGATCGCGGTTGTGGTGTGGGAGACACCACTCGTGTTCCAGGATCGTCTGTCCAACTCGAACGCACAACTAATTCAACACCATAGTTGCGGGCAATTTCTACCGCACGCGGATGCAAGACTTTGGCGCCTAAACTTGCAAGTTCAAGCATTTCATCGCAGGTGATTTCGCTCATCAGTTGCGCTTCAGGTACGATGCGCGGATCTGTAGTAAGAATTCCTGGAACGTCGGTGTAGATTTCACAGCAACTTGCTTTAAGTGCAGCCGCTAAAGCCACCGCAGAAGTATCGGAACCACCACGCCCTAACGTTGTAATTTCCCAATCGGTAGTACTACTAATTCCTTGAAATCCGGCGACAACAACAACTTTGCCATCTTTGAGATGTCGCTCAATGCGTTGGGAACTAATATTAAGAATGCGGGCGCGGGTGTGTTCGGCTTCGGTGACAATTCCTACTTGTGCGCCTGTCAAGGAAATCGCCGGTTGTCCTAATTCTTGTAATGCCATACTTAACAGCGCAATGGATACCTGTTCTCCCGTCGAAAGCAACATATCCATCTCGCGGCGACAAGGATTAGAAGAAATTGCATTAGCTAATTTGACAAGTCCATCGGTGGTTTTACCCATTGCCGAAACAACGACAACAAGTGAGTTTCCTGCTTTTACGGTTTGCATGACGCGCTGTGCAACTGCGATGATGCGTTCTGCTGAACCAACCGAAGTACCACCGTATTTCTGGACTATTAGTGCCATAGCTTTTATTTTGTTAATCCTGCCTGCTAAAGTACGAATAACTTAAATTTACCTGTGCCAACGCGAAGCAGCACAATTATGTTAACCAGCTTAACTAACTTAGCAGACTGCGTGGAGGCGATCGCGCGCTTATATTACTTTCTGTATCTAGGCTTAAATTTCAATCTGCACAGATGAACTTAACTTTCCGCATCAAAATTTAATCATTTGCAGCCACTTCCAAAAAATTTAGAATTAAGTAGCAATATTTTACTGATTTCTTTGTTTTGTACTGAGGTGGCAATATTTTTGTATTTCAAAATCCAATAAAAATGAGTTTCAATACAAGTAAACTATCAAGCAAAATTTATACTTTTATTTTCTACAATTGCTAGTTTTCACTATTTCAGTTTTGAATACTTAATTTTACGATACAAGTGATATTTTTAACCTGCTCCATTTTAAAATCTAAAGAAGGAATTTTTTACTAATTAGGTAAAACCTTCAGTTAAATTCCCTGGCTGTAAGCGCCATGGCATTATGCTATGTGCTGCAATGCAGTCAGCACTCTCTATTGAGATTTAATATTGGAGACAACAAAAATCATGGCAGTCATTAGAGGAACTGTTGGTAACGATACTTTAACTGGAACGCAATTTGCAGACACACTCTTCGGTTTTGCAGGAAATGACTTATTGTTAGGTCGTGGTGGTAATGATGTTCTGAATGGCGGTGTAGGCAATGACACGCTTGATGGTGGTAATGGTATCGATACCCTTATCGGGGGAGCGGGCAATGATACGTATCGTATTAATAACACGAATGACATCATTAATGAAGCAGTAAATGGTGGGATAGATACTGTTTTATCTTCTAGAAGCTATACATTAGGTAACAATTTAGAGCGGCTAATACTAACAGGAATTGCGGCAATTAATGGTACAGGGAATAGCCTCAATAACATTATCATCGGCAATAACAATAACAATGTGCTGCGCGGCGGGGCAGGTAACGACAGCCTGAATGGACAAAAAGGAAGTGATACTCTTTATGGAGGCGATGGTAACGACACGCTCAGCGGTAGTTCAATATATGATGTTTTCGGTGACGACGATCCTTATGATGGTGGCGATTTCACAGCAGATTTCTTATACGGTGGTGATGGTAACGACACCTATATCATTGCTGAATCATTTGATGTAATTTATGAAACAGCTAATAGTGGTATTGATACAGTCATTAGTTATCGTGACTACACGTTAGGCAACAATTTAGAAAACTTAACCTTAGTTGATTCTCCACTCAGTAGTAATAATACTCGTCTTACAGGCAACGGTCTCAATAATGTAATCATCGGTAATTCAAAAAGAAATATTTTGCGCGGTCAAGCCGGTAATGATTTACTCAATGGTGGTGCAGGTGATGATACTTTAAGCGGTACAGACGGCACTCTTGACCGCGATACCCTCACTGGTGGTAGCGGTAGAGACACGTTTGTTCTCGGTACTGACTCTAGCGTATTTTACGACGACAATAATCGAACTACACCAGGTTTTGGCGACTATGCTTTGATTAAAGATTTTAATCCTAACGAAGACCAAATTCGACTCAACGGCAAGCGTTCTGACTATGTTCTCTTAACTTCGCCCACAGGAATGCCAGCAGGAACCGCAATTTTTCGCAACAAAAGCGGCGAACCTAATGAACTCATCGCAATTATTCAAGGCTCGACAACTTCACTCAATCTTAACGGTACCTATTTTAAGTTTACTGGTGACGAAATTAACGTTGCTACGCTTAATGGTAACAATGGCTTTACGATCAGTGGCTTTGGCAAAGGTTTCTACGGCTTCTCTGATGTGCCTATCAGCAGCGCCGGAGATATTAATGGTGACGGCTTTACTGATATCTTAATTGGTGCATCTTGGACTAATTCAAGTGGGCAATATGCTGGTGCAAGCTACGTTGTATTTGGTAAACCAGGTGGATTTGGTGCAAATGTGAACGTAGCAAATCTCAACGGTAACAATGGATTTGTTCTTGAAGGTATCAATTCAGGTGACGTTTCAGGTGCTTCTGTTAGTAATGCGGGAGATGTGAATGGTGATGGCTTTGCTGACATCTTAATTGGGGCACCTGGTGCCGATCCTAACGGTCGAGATAGTGCCGGAGAAAGTTATGTTGTGTTTGGTAAATCAGGTGGATTTGGCGCACGCGTAAACTTAGCAACGCTCAATGGTAATAATGGGTTTGTCCTCGAAGGCATCAATGCATTTGATGGTTCAGGTGTTTTGGTCAGCAATGCGGGAGATGTGAATGGCGATGGCTTTGCAGATATCTTGATTGGTGCGCCTAAAGCTGGTTCTAATCGTCAAAATAATATCGCAGAAAGTTATGTCGTATTTGGCAAAGCAGGTGGATTTGATACGCGGGTAAATTTAGCCGCCCTCAATGGTAGTAATGGTTTTGCAATCAAAGGGATTACTAGTGCCCGTTACAGTTTAGATTTTTCTATCAGTAATGCGGGAGATGTGAATGGCGATGGCTTTGCTGACATCATTATTGGGGCACCTGGTGCGGGCGAAGCAGGACAAGCATATGTTGTGTTTGGGAAATCAGGTGGATTTGGCGCAAGTGTGAACTTGGCTGCGCTGAATGGTAAGAATGGCTTTGCCATCAATGGCGTCACATCAATAAACGCCGTTAGCGATGCAGGCGATATTAATGGTGATGGCTTTGCTGACATCATTATTGGGGCACCTGGTGCGCGTGCCAATGGTCTAGCCCGTGCTGGTCAAAGTTATGTCATATTTGGGAAATCAGGCGGATTTGGCGCAAGTGTGAACTTGGCAAATCTCAACGGTAACAATGGCTTTACGATCAATGGCACTCAAACATTTGCTTACTCGGGTGCAGCAGTTAGCAGTGCAGGAGATGTGAATGGTGATGGCTTTGATGATGCGATCGTCGGAACGAGTAGTTCTTATTACGGTGGTGCTGGTTTTGAAATAGGTATTGGAGAAAGCTACGTTATCTTTGGCAAAGCGGGTGGTTTTGGTGCTAATTTCAATCTAGTTGATTTGAATGGGCTAAATGGTTTTCCTATTAAAGGAATTGAGACACGTAACACGACAAGCACATCTATCAGTGAAGCGGGAGATGTAGATGGTGATGGCTTTGATGATATCTTACTTGGTTCTTATATAGCGGCAGAAAGCTACGTTATCTTTGGCAAAGACTTTAATAATCAAGTGACACGCCAAGGCACGGCAGGAAATGACACACTGATTGGCACGAACGGTGATGATATTCTCATTGGTGGTAGGGGGAACGATCGCCTGATTGGCGGTCTTGGCGCGAATGTCCTCTATGGTGGTGCGGGAGATGATACGCTCAGCTTTGGTGCGAGCGATCGCCGGATTGATGGCGGTAGCGGTACGGATACTTTAACCGTAGATACTAGCGGCGTCACAATCGATTTAACGACTTTGCCTAACAACCGGATTCGAGGAATTGAAATCGTTGACCTTACGGGAACTGGCAATAATACCTTAAACTTAACGCGCTTGGATTTACTAGCATTGTCAGATACAACCAACCGTTTGATTGTCAATGGCAATAGGGGCGATCGCGTCACTTCAACTGGGCAAGGATGGCTGAGTGGCGGTACGACAACACTCGATGGTGTTTTGTACAATCAGTATACTTCTGGTGCTGCTACGCTTTTAGTTGATGCAGACATTACACAAACGATTAGCTAAATTTGTGGGCGGGAAATTGGTAATGGGTAACAGATAATTGGTTGCCCATTACTAGCCACTAGTCACTCATCACTACCTACTAATGTTATATCAAGTTCTACTGGGTATAAAATGGGGATCTAGCCTTATTGTTGTATGCAAGGCAGAATCGTAGCAAGTTCTACAGAATTGGGACAGCAAAAGTCTGTATCCAATAAAAGCTTGGGAATTTATTTACACTGACATTACTTTATGAATTCTTCGCTTCGCTTCCTCATGTGTCCTCCTGACCACTACGATGTGGACTATGTTATTAATCCTTGGATGGAAGGCAACATCCACAAGTCTTCACGCGATCGCGCGGTCGATCAGTGGCAAAAACTGCACCATATTATCAAAGAGCATGCGATTGTAGACCTCGTGCAACCACAACCCGGCGTACCCGATATGGTATTCACTGCTAATGCAGGACTCGTGTTGGGAGATAACGTCGTTCTCAGTCGTTTTTACCACAAAGAACGTCAGGGAGAGGAACCATACTTTAAAGCGTGGTTTGAGTCGCAAGGCTACACGGTATATGAATTGCCAAAAGACTTGCCATTTGAAGGCGCAGGAGATGCATTGCTGGATCGCGAAGGACGCTGGCTGTGGGCAGGTTATGGCTTTCGTTCGGAACTTGACTCGCATCCTTATATTGCTAAGTGGCTCGACATCGAAGTGATATCACTGCGGTTGATGGACGAGCGCTTTTATCACTTGGATACGTGTTTTTGTCCGCTTTCGGGTGGTTATTTGCTGTACTATCCGCCAGCGTTTGATTCGTATTCCAACCGCATGATTGAAATGCGCGTTGCACCAGAAAAACGCATTGCGATCGCCGAAGCCGATGCGGTGAACTTTGCGTGTAACGCCGTCAACATCGACTCGGTTGTGATTATGAATAAGGCGAGTGACAATCTCAAACAACGCCTCGCCAAAGCTGGATTTCAAGTCATTGAAACACCACTAACAGAATTTCTCAAAGCAGGTGGTGCAGCCAAGTGCTTAACGCTACGAGTCACCGAGCCAGTACGTAGTGAAGTAACGGCAAATGCTCCTGTCGAAAGCCGTACAATTCGCTTGGAAGGACACTTACTCGATACAGGTTTAATCAACCGCGCGTTAGATTTGATTGTCGAAAATAGCGGTAGCTTCCAAGTACTCAAATTTAATTTAGGAGAACAACGACAAAGTACTTCAACCGCCGAAGTAAAAGTTTCAGCGCCTTCGCATGATGTGATGGAAAGTATCATCTCACAGCTTATTGACTTGGGCGCAGTCGATTTACCACAAGATGAACGCGATGCTAAATTAGAGCCTGTCTTGCAAGCTGGGGTTGCACCAGATGACTTTTACGTCACTACGATTTATCCCACTGAAGTGCGAATTAATGGTGAATGGGTACGCGTGCAAAATCAGCGGATGGATGGCGCGATCGCAATCAAACAAACTGCTGATGGGTTATTGGCACGGTGTAAGTTATTACGCGATTTAGAAGTAGGCGAACATGTTGTTGTCGACGTTCAAGGTATCCGTACTATCCGCAAAACAGAATCGCGCGAACAACGCAATACCCAAGAATTCAGCTTCATGTCTGCGGGAGTGTCCAGCGAACGCCGTGTTGAATTAGTTGTCGAACAAGTCGCGTGGGAACTTAGAA
Source organism: Chroococcidiopsis sp. TS-821 (assembly GCF_002939305.1). Lineage (NCBI taxonomy): Bacteria > Bacillati > Cyanobacteriota > Cyanophyceae > Chroococcidiopsidales > Chroococcidiopsidaceae > Chroococcidiopsis > Chroococcidiopsis sp. TS-821. The sequence goes on from NZ_MVDI01000010.1 coordinate 94,796, forward strand.
AAATCCGCGACCAAGGCGGTAAAGTTGTCGTCACAGCAGGTCCAGTGGTAATTCATACAGGCGGTGGCGAACATCTTGCACGATTGATTCGTGAAGGGTACGTGCAAGCATTACTTGGTGGAAATGCGATCGCTGTCCACGACATGGAACAAAACATGATGGGGACTTCATTGGGTGTCGATATGCAACGTGGAGTTGCAGTACGCGGCGGACACCGCCATCATTTAAAGGTAATTAATACAATTCGCCGGTGTGGCAGTATCGCTAAAGCTGTGGAGCAGGGTATCTTAAAAAGTGGCGTGATGTACGAATGCGTGCGTGCAGGTGTACCATTTTCGCTTGCAGGTTCAATTCGCGATGATGGACCATTACCCGATACGCAGATGGATTTAATTAAAGCACAACAAGAATATGCACAGTTACTCGAAGGCGCAGACATGATTTTGATGTTGTCTTCGATGTTGCATTCAATTGGTGTTGGTAATATGACACCCGCAGGCGTAAAGATGGTGTGCGTTGATATTAATCCGGCGGTAGTGACAAAATTAAGCGATCGCGGTTCTGTAGAATCAGTTGGTGTTGTTACTGATGTCGGCTTATTCCTCAGCTTGTTAGTGCAACAACTCGATCGATTAACAAGTCCGTATCACGTAGCGCAAATGGTTTAATTGAGATTACCTAAGGTGAGCAATGCTCACCTTATTTGTTTAAATTAAAAAATTTATGGCAGTTCAGTTTCAGTAAGTTTTCAAGATTTCTTCTTAAGTTTCTAAGATTTCTTCTTAAGTTTTTAAGATATTTTTATGGATAGAGTAATATTTAGAAATTTTTATAATAGTATGATACTCAAATAGTTTTTGTATAATAACAGGTCATCTTACTGTATCAATAGGGAGGTAATTTCTAGGGGCAATAGCCTTAGTTTTTATTGAACAAAGAGCGATAGAACTAGCATTGAGTTAAGTGAAGTAACTGAAATACGGATAGGCATGACAACCTCAATGAATCCATTATAAAAAATACGTTTTTGCAATAGTTGATTATTAAAAAATTTAGCTCTTTTAGAATTGTCAAAATTTATCGAGTTGATTGTCAAGTAAGATTCACGTATCCTTACTAACAACACACTGAAAGTATATGCCGAAAGTTATTTCAGTCCATTCGTATCGAGGTGGGACGGGTAAGTCTAACTTTACTGCTAACTTATCAACCACAGTTGCTGCTTTAGGCAACCGTGTGGGCGTTGTAGATACAGATGTTCCCTCGCCAGGAATTCATAGTTTGTTTTGTCTAGAGCCAGAGCAGATGGGCAAAACCCTGAATAATTACTTGTGGGGAGAAAGTGCAATCGAGGATGCAGCTTACGATATCAGTAGCAATGTGGGGCTAAGTGGTGATGGAAAGCTATATTTGGTTCCTTCCAGTGTTAAAGCAGATGATATTGCCCGCATCTTAAAAGATGGTTACGATGTCAAGCTCATGAATGATGGCTTTCGTCGTTTAGTTAAAGCATTGCAATTAGATTATTTGTTTATTGATACCCATCCTGGTTTATCCAAGGAAACCTTTTTGTCGATCGCTATTTCCCACGTGCTAATCCTGATTCTGCGCCCCGATAAGCAAGATTACCAAGGCACAGCAGTCACAATCGATGTGGCACGGCAACTCAAAGTTCGCAAAATGTTGCTAGCAATCAATAAAGCATACAGCAAGCTGAATATAGAAGCACTGAAACAAAAAGTGGAAGAAACCTACAACGAAACGGTAGCAGGGGTGTTTCCTTTGTCGGAAGATATAGTACAGCTTGCCAGTGAAGGCGTGTTTTGCGTGAAATATCCAGAACATCCAGTAAGTCAAGAGTTCCGCAAAGTGGCGCAGCAAATTGTGGAGGGAGCGTAATGTCTAATATAGGAGATTTACAGTCGCTTGCCAGTTCGATTACAGCCGTTACGTCTCCCTTTCGCAACTATCTCAATGACTTGTATGAGAAATATCGATCGCTCAATGAGGGTGCTGTTGCCGATTACATCCCCGAATTAGCTACAGCAAAACCAGAGTGGTTTGGTATATGTATCGTTACAAAAGATGGGCAGCTGTTTGAAGTGGGGGATTGCGAGAAACTATTTACGATTCAGTCAATTTCTAAAGCCTTCGTGTTTGGCTTGGCATTAGAAGATCATGGTCGCGAGTATGTCAACAGCAAAGTGAGTGTGGAGCCGACAGGGGAAGCCTTTAACGCGATCGTGCTAGATGAACTCACTAATCGTCCGTACAATCCGATGGTCAATGCAGGAGCGATCGCCACTACCGACCTGATTAAAGGTAAAAATGGCACCGAACGCCTGAAACGATTACTGGAAATGTTTAAACGCTACACCGGACGAGAACATGACATCAACGTGCCTGTCTTTTTATCCGAAAAGGCAACGGGCTATCGCAATCGAGCGATCGCATATTTAATGCTGAACTTTGGTATGGTCAGCGACAAAATCGATGAAACATTGGATCTCTACTTTCAGCAATGTTCAATCTTGGTGAATGCTAAAGATCTCGCAATGCTGGCAGCAACTCTCGCCAATGGCGGCATCAATCCTATAACTAAAGAACGCGCGATAGATGAACGCTACGTGCAAGATGTGATTAGTGTGATGCTCAGTTGCGGTATGTATGATGCCTCAGGCGAGTGGGCGTATCGGGTAGGACTACCTGCAAAAAGTGGTGTGGGTGGTGGCATTACGGCAGTTGCTCCAGGGAAATTGGGCATTGGCACTTTCTCTCCACCGCTGGATGCAAAAGGCAACAGCACGCGCGGCATTAAGGTCTGTGAAGACCTGTCAAAAGATTTTGGTTTGCATTTGTTTAATGTAGCCGCACCAGAACGCAACTTGCAAGAATGGATTGCAGGTGGGGATGGGATCAATGACTGGTAAGACTACCAAGAACTTCCCAGGGAAATTTCGCCTGCGCACAACCTTGGTAGCGCCCTTCGTGTTGCAAATTATTGCCGCCTTCGGGTTGGTGGGATGGATTGCTTACCGCAGTGGACAACAGGCTGTCAATGACGTCGCCAGTCAACTTCGTACCGAACTCACTTATCGAATTACGGAAAGGCTAGAATCCTACGTTGCAATCCCTAAGGCGATCAATCGCTTGAATGCGATCGCGTTTGCGCAGGGAGATATTGATGTCAGCAACCCCAGGGGCGAACACCTCTTTTGGCAGCAAATGCAGATTTACCCAACCCTAAGCTTTGTGTATTGTGGAGATGAGCAGGGAGGCTTTTTTGGCGTCAGGAGGTTTGCAGAGCAAAACCGCACAGATGTTGTTCTGCAATTGAGCAATTCTGATACAAACTTTATTCGCCAAGGTTTCGGCTTCGACGCGCGAGGTAATCGCACAGTACCAATGGGCAACTTCGACAAACCCTTTGACCCGCGAGTGCGCCCCTGGTATCAAGCAGCAAAAGCAGCAGGTGGGGAAGTTTGGAGTGAAATCTACCTTGCCTTTTCCACTTTGTTTCCTACGGTGACAGCAAGTATTCCGGTTTACGATCAAAACAATTCTCTGATTGGAGCCTGTGGAACTGACTTTTTCTTGCCCCAAGAGTTGAGTCTGTTCTTGCAAAATTTAGAGATTGGTAAGACAGGTACGGCATTTATTATGGAGCGATCGGGACGATTGGTCGCTACTTCGTCTGTAGAACCGATGGTAATAGGGGAAGGAGAAGAGAGTGAACGGCTATTGGCAACGGCTAGCACTAATTCAATCATTCGAGCCACAGCCGAGGATCTCAATCGTCGTTTTAGCAATCTCAACGAAATTCAATCTGTTCAACAACTCGATTTCAGCCTGAATAGAGAACGGCAATACATCCAGGTGGTTCCCTTCCAGGATGGCAATTTGGACTGGTTGGTGGTTCTGACCATTCCTGAATCAGATTTCATGGCACAGATCAATGCCAGTCGGCGTAATGCCTTGTGGTTAAGCTTAGTAACGTTGGCTTTGGCGATCGCCATCGGTATTTTCACTTCTCGTTGGGTCACTAAACCGATTTACCGAGTCTCCCACGCTTCTGACAAGCTGGCTCAAGGCGAACTCAATCAGTATGTGAAACCCAGTTTCATTACTGAACTTGATACGCTGGCAAGTTCCTTCAACACGATGGCGAAGCAACTGAAGGAATCATTTGATGCACTGCGACAAAGTGAAGCAACAAACCGCGCCATTGTCACAGCCATCCCTGATTTAATGATCCGTGCCAAAGGAGATGGAACCTATTTGGATATTATCGGTAGCGATCGCTTACGGGGAGTGCACGGAGTCAGACAATTTAGTCCTGGTAGAACTGTGCAAGAATCACTTCCGCCCGATTTGGCTAACCAGCGAATGCATTATATCCAGCAAGCCTTAGCTACAGGTGAATTACAGATTTACGAGCAACGCATCACGATAAACGAGCAAACCCAGGATGAAGAAGTCAGAATTTTAGTATTGGGAGACGATGAAGTATTGGTTATGGTGCGCGATATTACCGATCGCAAGCAAGCCGAAGAATCGTTACGTATCGCCGAAGAAAACTATCGCAGCATCTTTGAAAATGCTCTAGAGGGCATCTTTCAATCCAGCCCTGAAGGTCGATTCATTAACGTGAATCCAGCATTAGCAAAGATTTATGGTTATGATTCTCCCAGCGAGATGCTTGAAAGCATCACCGACATTGGTAAGCAGCTTTATGTCGATCCAGAAAAACGGTTTGAATTCAAAACATTGCTAGAAAAGCAAGATGCGGCAATAGATTTTGAATACCGTTGCTATTGCAAAGATGGCAGTATCATTTGGATACAGATTGATGCCCGCGCTGTCAAAGACAACAGTGGTAAGGTTCTCTACTACGAAGGCATTGTGCAAGATATTACAGACCGCAAACGGCGCGAAGATGAACTGAGACGACAATTAGAAGAGTTGAGAATTGAAATTGACCAGAAAACTCGGGAAAAAGAAGTAGCAATGCTGACTGAAAGTAGCTACTTTCAGGAAGTGCAGCAAGAAATAGCAGAAGTAGACTTGGATGAATTTTGGAGTTAAAGGATCATCTTGCAATATTTGCAATATTGGCAAGGTTTTTTGCGCTAATCCATGAAATAGAGTGCTTGTGTATAACTAAGTCCGGAGCAGACTAACATCCCTTTTATTTTTACTTTGGTAACCCCTGCCATAAACTTCTACTCATATTTCTTCTTTAATTATCTTTATCCTATTTTTAGTGAAATGGTATTAAACCGCCTGTACTGCAACCCAAATCGAGAAGGCGATCGCCCTGTTGTAGTGCAAGTAATTCTATTAAATCTGTTGCTAATTCTGAGACGAATGCATGGTTGCGATCGTAGAGTTGAGCATCCCATTGATTCGGCATTTATTTTTATTAATTTATCTACTTTATTAACACCATTTTAGGATACTAAACTAGCTGCGTTTTACCAAAATTTTTCTATGTCGAGTATAAATCTAGGGAAGACATCTTCTTCTGACAAAGTAGCAGGAGATTGTATCACTTCGACTTCTTGATTTGAGCGATAAATTTCAACTTTTGTTCTTGAATCAAGCTATTCCAGCGTTCTAATTTTAATCACGAAGCATCTGGTCTGCACCATTAGGAAGTTTGAAACCACTAGAAGCATCGAATACTAAACCAAGTTGAGTTTGATTATTCCACAACCAAAGTTGTGCAGTTATTCCAGCATTACGTTTGCCAGTTTCTCCTCCTGTAGGTGACATAATAATTAATTCTCCAGCAGCTGTGCGTTCAAGCCGTAAGTCTCGGTTTGCTTGGCATAGCTGAAAAAATTGCTCGTCAGTAGTTAGTTCGATAGCAGGCTTGAGATTGAGTATCAAGGATGTCATTTGATGCTTTATCCCAAAAAGAAAATAGTAGGATAGGAAATGCCTACCCTACTCATTAGTCTATTTTTCAATTAAGATCTACTCGATTCCCTCAATGCGGTCTTCGACTTCTTGATACAACTCGCGGAGGAGTTCGAGATTACTTTCACTCGTTTCCCAATAGCCGCGTCCGTTGACTTCTAATAAAGTGGCGACAACTTTACGGAATGAATGCGGATTGAGATTCATTAACCGCTGACGCATCGCTTCATCTTGGATAAATGTGGCGTTGGTATCCTCATAAATCCAGTTATCCACCGCGCCAGCTGTTGCACTCCAACCCATTGTATTGACAAGGCGCTTCGAGAGTTCGCGAACACCTTCGTAGCCGTGACTCAACATTCCCTCGTACCACTTGGGATTGAGTAATTTGGTACGGGCGTCGAGACGTACGGTTTCGGATAAAGTGCGAACCTGCGCGTTTGCGGTTGTTGTATCTGCGATGTAAGCTGCTGGAGTCTTACCATCGCCGCGTAAACTTGCGACTACTTTAGTAGGATCGGAGTCAAAATAGTGCGATACGTCTGTAAGGCTAATTTCCGAAGAATCGAGGTTTTGGAAGGTGACTTCTGCAGTTTTTAAAGCACTTTCAAAAATCTTCCGCGACTCTTCCATTGTGCCAGGGTTATCGGAGGTGAAGGCGAAAGATTTACGCTTGAGATACATTTCCTGTAACTCGGCTTCGCTTTCCCACGTGCTGTTTTCGACGGCTAAGTTGATATTAGATGAATAAGAACCCGAAGCATTCGAGAAGACGCGGGTAGCAGCTTGACGCAAATTGATCCCCATTTCCTCGGCTTGTTGCATCGCGTGTTTGCGGATGAAGTTCATCGATGGTGGTTCGTCGGCTTCCGCTGCCATTTTGACAGCTTGATCGAGCAAGTTCATTTGGTTGATGAACAAGTCGCGAAACACACCAGAACAGTTAACAACCACATCGATGCGCGGACGTCCTAATTCTTCTAACGGAATGAGTTCAAGTTTATTTACTCTTCCCAAAGCATCAGGAACAGGGCGCACGCCCACCATCCATAGAATTTGTGCGAGGGATTCGCCATAGGTTTTGATGTTGTCAGTACCCCAGAGGACACACGCGATCGTCTCAGGATATTGACCGCCATTATCTGCTTTTTGTCGTGCAATTAGGCGATCGACAACAATTTTGGCAGATTGTACCGCAGCAGTTGTGGGAATCGATTGCGGATCGAGGGCGTGGATGTTTTTGCCAGTGGGAAGCACATCAGGATTGCGAATCGGATCGCCGCCAGGTCCAGGAAGGACATATTCGCCTTCGAGGGCTTTGAGTAAGGCACCCAGTTCGTTATCAGCGACAATTTGCTGTAAGCAGAATTCGAGATACTCGAACAGCGGTTTCAACGCTTGGGGGTCAACTTTGGGGTAGCCTGCTTGATGCAGTGCTTCTAACCAAGGCTCTTTTTTACCCATGTTGAAGAAATTGAGTTTAGAAACCTTGGAAACTCGTCCATCTGCGTCGGTTTGGGCTTTGACTAAAGCGCTGACAGCATCGCGCGTTGCGAGCGTGATTTCTTGCAGCAATTGCACATCTTCGAGAATACCGCGATCGCTATTACGATAAATTTCATCAATATCGCGACCAATGCTATTGGCAACAATCCGAGGTAGACTCAGAATTTCTTCTTCTGGGCGGTCGAGTCCGGCGATATTTACTAAAGTGGCGATCGCTTCTTCTGCTGTCGGTGGCTTACCAATCACGTGCAAACCACACGGTAAAAGTCGCGACTCGATTTCCATCAGCTTACGATACACCGAACCGACAATTGTATCGCGTTCCTCCGCCGACATATCTTTCGCATCGATTTCGGGTAAAGCAATATCTTTATCCAAGTTGACAATGCGACACTTATCCATAATCGTATTGACGATCGGGATACCGCGTCCGCTATCTTTGAGCGTTTGATACGAAGCGATCAGTTCGCTCAGTTCTTTTAATCCTTTATATAACCCAGCGTTTTCCGCAGGAGGAGTTAGGTAAGAGATCGTTTCCGCGTAGCTGCGGCGTTTGGCAATTGTGGCTTCGCTGGGGTTATTTGCTGCGTAGTAGTAGATGTTAGGAATCGTACCAATTAAGTTATCGGGATAGCACTCGCCAGACATCCCAATCTGTTTTCCTGGCATGAATTCTAACGAACCATGCGTGCCAAAGTGCAACACCGCGTCAGCTTGCCAAACACGCTCTAAGTACGTGTAGTATGCTGCAAAACCGTGATGGGGACTTGCGGAGCGCGAGAACAACAACCGCATCGGATCGCCTTCGTAACCGAATGTTGGCTGTACGCCGATAAAGACATTCCCAAAGTGTTTGCCGTAAATCAGCAGATTTTGCCCGTCGCTATTAAGATGTCCTGGCGGTGGTCCCCAGTTTTCCTCTAATCTTTCTGAATAAGGTGTTAGCTCCTCGTACTGAGGAACGGACATCCGATAGGCAATATTTAATTCAGGACTGCTGTACTGCGCTTGCGCGTCGTGAATCACTTCTTGCATCAACTTTTCAGCGGACTCTGGCAAGTTCTGCACGTCGTAGCCATTGCGCTGCAATGCCTGCATGACTTCGTAAATTGAGCCGAAGACATCAAGATACGCCGCTGTTCCTACATTACCTTTATCCGGTGGGAAACTAAAGACAGTAATTGCCACGCGCTTTTGTAGTTTCGGTTTGCGGCGCAAGTTTGCCCATTTTAATGCTCGTTGCGCGACAGCTTCGATGCGATCTTGTAAGGCGATCGCTTTTCCGGTTGTGCCGTCTCTGCCTGATAAAATAATTGGTTCAATCGCACCATCGAGTTCAGGAATCGCAATCTGTAATGCCACTTGAATCGGGTGCAATCCTAAATCGCTATCTTGCCACTCTTCGGTCGTTTGAAACACTAATGGCAATGCCACCATATACGGACGATTCAAACGCTTGAGCGATTCAATTGCTTTGGGATGATCTTGTCTAGCTGGACCTCCCACTAACGCAAAACCTGTCAGCGATACTACTGTATCCACCAGTGGCACAGGTGTTTTTGCGGTTGGTTCGTAGAAGTAAGCATCCACAGGTTTAGAAAAATCTAAACCGCCAGCAAATACGGCAATGACTCGCGCGCCCATTGCTTCGATTTCTTGCACCATAGCGACATAGTGCGCGTCATCACCTGTGACAAGGTGCGTGCGCTGCAACACTAAGCCAACGCACGGGGCTAGAGGATCTTTGAGGTCCGCGGGGATATCCTTGCGGCTGTTGTACCAGTTGAGGTATTCTTTAACATCCTCAAACATGTGTGGTGCTAAAGGATGCCAAATCCCCATTTCCGGATACGTTACGGGATCTTGGAAGTTCACCTTTTGCTGTAATGAAGGTACATATTTATCTGCCAGCATCAGCAAAAAGTTTTCCAAGTTTTCTGGCGAGCCACCTAACCAATACTGAAAGCTCAACATAAAGTTACGCGCATCTTGTGCTTTGTCAATCGGCAGATACTTCAGCACTTTTGGTAGCGTTTGCAACAGCTTGAGCATTCCATCTTGGAACGATGAGCCAGATTTTTCTTTACGCTTGCGCATAAATTGAGCGATCGCACTTTTCGATTGTCCTAACTGTGCCATCGAGAAGCTACCCATTTTATTGAGACGCATCACTTGCGGCATCGAAGGAAAGACAACCGCTGCATCTAAGCGATCGCGGTGCGGTTCAACTGCGGCAACAACTTTTTCTGCTAAATCTTCGATAAAAATTAATGAAGCGATAAATATATTTGCCTCGGCAACGTCACGTTTGAAGTCCTCGTAGTTTCCTGCATCTCGGAGTTCTTCAACCAAGTAGCCGCTAATTTCAATAGCCACAGATGTGTTCTTTGCATTAATCGCGCGCACTGCTTGCGATAACGCACTTTGGTACTGTGACTCAAGCACGACATAGACCACCTTGATTAAAGAACGTCCCTGGAGATTTTCAGGAGCGATGTGACGAATGGTGGACTTGACGTGTGTAAACATTCAGGTAAGGCTCCTTATTAACAATGCGTGTTCTGTGTTCTCTTTTTTTAGGCTATGAAGTGTTTTTTACCAGAAAATGCTTACCTGTCGAGAATTTACGCGCTTAACTGACACAATTTGATAAATAAGTTGCAATAATTCTTCTTATTTGTTGACAACTAATCAAGCATTAACTTCAGTCTAATTAATAAAAATTATCAGATATATAAGTAAAGTTATTTCATTTTTGTCAAAGTTGGTAACTGGTAATTGGTCAAAGGTAATTGTCTGTATTCATTCCAATTCCCCATTACCCATTACCCATTACCCATTACCCTCGAAAGTAAGCTATGCCAGAAATTGATATTTTAATTCTCTCAAACGGTCCAGGAGAAATTACAACGTGGGTACGTCCGGTTGTTAAAGCATTGCGTCAACAATTGGGAAATTCGACTCAAGTCCGCATTTCTGTCGTTTTGTCGCCATGTCCAAATGCAAGTGGTAAAGAAGCAGCGATCGCGCAAAGTTACCCAGAAGTCGATCGCGTCCAAGCTGCATCACATTTTTGGCGATTTCTTTTAACAGGTAAAACCGCAGAAAATTGGGATTGGCGAACGCATGGTGTCGTTCTTTTCTTGGGCGGGGATCAATTTTTTCCAGTTGCGATCGGTCAGCGTCTCGGCTACCGCACTGTCATTTATGCTGAATGGGATGCGCGGTGGTATCGCTGGATCGATCGCTTTGGCGTAATGAAAGCTGAACTACTTTCCCGTATTCCGGCGCAGTACTTGCATAAGTTTACGGTTGTTGGTGACTTGATGGCAGAAGTATCGCGAGGGGTAAAAGATGCAGGGTGCAAAGCGAGACAAAAACAGTTAATTGGGTTGTTACCAGGGTCAAAACCTGCAAAATTGAGTCAAGGTGTACCGTTATCATTGGCGATCGCGCAGCAGATTCACGCGCAAAAACCAGAAACAGAATTTGTCATTCCTGTTGCGCCTACACTCGATTTAGAAACTCTAGCCAAGTTTGCCGATCCACAATTTAATTCGATGACCGAGCATTTTGGTGGTGTCAGTGCTGAATTAATCACAACTGCGGCGCGTCCATTTTTTAAAACAAACACCGGATTGCGTATCGAGTTAGAAACGCGATCGCCTGCGTATGACTTACTCGCCGAGTGTAGTCTGTGCTTGACAACTGTCGGCGCAAATACAGCAGAGTTAGGCGCTTTAGCTGTGCCAATGATTGTATTACTACCTACGCAACAACTCGATGCCATGCGGGCTTGGGATGGACTTCCAGGACTATTTGCAAATTTACCTGTTGTTGGCTCTAGCATGGCAAAAATTATTAATTGGCTCGCATTACGACGCTTAGGTTTACTCGCATGGCCTAATATTTGGGCAAAGTCTGAAATTGTCCCCGAACTTGTCGGAAACCTGCAACCGCACGCTGTTGCGGAATTTGCCTTAGATTACTTGAACCATCCTGAAAAACTCGCAGCCATGCGCGAACAACTCCGTCGTATTCGCGGCGAATCTGGCGCAGCCCAAAAACTTGCAAGCATCGTCAAAGAAGTTATTGATTAAGAAAGAGGTCAGAAGTCAGAGGTCAGAGCTCAGAGTTTTTAACAACAGAATTATCATGCGTTAGTGGTTTTGATTTAACAAGCGTGAATTTCTTGATAGAAAACAAGTTAGGAGTCAGGATTTTATGAATGGATAGATTAAAGATGCGTATTGAAATAAGTTGTGATGCAACACTTAAGGTATCAATGAAGATTCTCTCACCCCTCACCCTTCACCCCTAATCGCCGCGCGAAGACTGTCCGTCGCGTCGCCCTAACTCATAAACGCCGCAAGCCATGCATGCGAGAATTCCCATGCTGATCGCCCAGCTTTTGCCAAGACTAATTTCAACACCATAGTTGCATAAGCTACCAACAATTAAAAACGGCACAATACTAAAAAGTGACGCGTAAAAGGCATTTTGTGACTCTCTGGCAATGCGGGTTTTTTCAAATTCTGTTTCACTACTGTACAGCGATCGCTCGGCAAAATTAAACCAGCGATTGAGTTGCTCGATTACCCACTCACTGACAGGCGAAAACCCCAAATACAATGCCAAAGACCACAAACTTGCGCCGGCGATCGTTGTGGCGTTGATATCGAATTGAAATGGAAAAATATCACTTAGCATGGTTCGCAGCGGTGCGCAGAGTCACCGAAGATCAACTTATGGCGTTTTCAGAATTTTAACGATAAACTGGAGCTTTCACAAAATCGAACTGCCAATCTGTCAGCCTGCAATAAAAAATCAGTACATTTTTGTGTAAAATGTTATTAATAATACAGATTTTTTTTTGAAGATTATGCATACTCGCTCAGAGTTAAATAGTATTCTTTATTATTTACTGAGTTGAGGCAAGATGAATCCTCAGAAAAAATGCGGGGAACTAGCCAAGCGATCGCATTTGCAGCCATAATTTTACGCTCAAAATCGCCAATTATAAAGTAGCTAGTGGGCACATAGCTTAAGAAGTTGCATCAATATGCAGCGTAATGGCAATGGTTGAGGTATTCAAGCTCGTCCTTTCTAGTAGTCAGCCTTAGAGATCATTTGCTACACAGCCAAAGAAACTATTGAAGAAAGCTTGAGTAAAGCGATCGCAGAACTACAAAGTAGAACAACCTCAACTAGAATATGCGATTTAACTTCTTTAGAAAGTATTACTTGACTTTTAATGAAAATTAGCGAGCGCTGTCAAATCCGAGCAAAGACTATATGAAACTTCCCTAATTTTAGAAGAACTAGCCGCAAGCTGAATTTAAGCTTAAGTGTAACGCGCCTGCGTGCTGACAAAGAGTAAAATGCAGCGTAAGCGCTGTAGTCATGTCGCAGTGCCATCAATTGGATTTGGATAAGGTAAATTCACGTTGTTAGCAATAAAGCTTGAAGTAGGGCGAGTTAACCCAAAGTGAGATTTCACAATTGAGATCCCTTTTTAATATAGGAATCGAGGGCGATTGCACAACATAACCATAGCTCGATCGCTCATGAGTAAGACGCGTTTATACTTGGCGCAAACTTGGCGATCGCGAAGTTTTTTACACGCGAGCCACATACGTAGGGAGAAGAAACATGGCTGAAGCGCAACAACCACTAGACTACGAGTACGCGCTAGACCGCGATTGTACAACGTTATCACGGCACGTATTACAGCAACTACAAAGCTTCGCGCCGGATGCACAAGACCTCAGCGCTTTAATGAATCGCATCGCCTTGGCTGGTAAGCTCATAGCCCGACGTCTCAGTCGTGCAGGGTTAATGGAGGGTGTCTTGGGCTTTACGGGAGACGTTAATATTCAAGGCGAATCCGTTAAAAAGATGGATGTTTATGCGAACGATGTTTTCATCTCGGTATTCAAGCAAAGTGGTTTAGTTTGTCGTTTAGCTTCCGAGGAGATGGAAAGACCTTACTACATTCCAGAAAACTGTCCCATCGGTCGCTATACACTGCTTTACGACCCGATCGACGGCTCCTCGAATACAGATATTAACTTAAGCTTAGGTTCCATTTTTGCCATTCGGCAGCAAGAAGGAGAAGACCGCGATGGCACGGCAAGTGACTTGTTACAAAGTGGTCGCAAACAAATTGCCGCAGGCTACATCCTTTACGGTCCTAGTACAATGTTAGTGTACTCGATTGGCAAAGGCGTTCACTCATTCTCGCTTGACCCTAGTTTAGGCGAATTTATTTTAACTGAAGAAAATATTCAGATTCCCACAAAAGGACCTGTATATAGCGTTAATGAAGGTAACTTCTGGCAGTGGGAAGAGTCAATTCGCGAGTATATCCGCTACGTGCATCGTACAGAAGGCTATACAGCGCGCTACAGCGGAGCAATGGTCAGTGACATCCACCGCGTTTTAGTACAAGGTGGCGTGTTTCTCTATCCAGGAACAACAAAAAAACCAGAAGGGAAAATTCGTTTGTTATACGAGTCTGCTCCTCTAGCCTTTCTGATTGAACAAGCAGGCGGAAGAGCGAGTACGGGAACTCAGGAAATTTTAGACGTAGTACCCGAACAACTTCATCAACGCACGCCTTTGATCATTGGAAGTAGGGAAAACGTTGAGTTAGTAGAGTCATTTATTCAGCAACAAGCAAAAGCACACAGCGAAAAAACAATGATGGCTCGTTCGCGCGTACCACAATAAAAGCGAGTCAGAAAATTGGGTTTTGTAGTTAAAAATTACATCGGGAGAAAATAGCAATGACAGATCAAGCAACAAAACCAGCTAATCACTTGATCGAAATCAAACAATACGGTCAAAGTATCTGGATGGATAACTTGACCCGCGACATGATTCAATCAGGCGAACTCAAACAGCTCATCGAAAACGGTGGAATTTGTGGGATTACCTCTAACCCAGCAATTTTTGAAAAAGCAATTAAGGGTAATGCCATTTACGATGCAGATATTGAAGCAGGAATTAAAGCTGGGTTACCGACATACAAAATTTACGAATCGCTGATTTTTGAAGATATTCGTAACGCCTGCGATATTTTACGCCCTGTGTATGAATCCTCGAATGGTCTAGACGGCTATGTAAGCATCGAAGTCCCGCCCACGATCGCGCACGATACCGAAGCAACCATCAAAGAAGCCAAGCGTTACTACCAAGAAATTGGTCGGGAAAACGTGATGATCAAAATTCCTGGTACCAAAGCAGGCTTACCCGCTGTTGAGCAAGTTATTGCAGAAGGAATTAATGTTAACGTTACTTTGCTCTTTTCAGTAGCAAGCTACGTTGAGACAGCTTGGGCATACATTCGCGGGTTAGAAAAGCGCGTAGCTGAAGGTAAAGATATCAGCAATATTGCCTCCGTCGCAAGTTTCTTCCTCAGCCGCATTGATAGCAACATCGACAAGCGCATTGACGAAAAACTCGCGCAAGGAATTGACGATTTGAGTCGTCAAGCAAAACTTGAAGCCATCAAAGGTAAAGTCGCGATCGCCAACGCTAAAATTGCGTATCAAAAATACAAAGAAATTTTTAGTAGCGATCGCTGGAAAGCACTTCAAGAAAAAGGCGGTAAAATTCAACGCTTATTATGGGCAAGCACCAGCACGAAAGACCCCAAATACAGCGATGTAATGTACGTTGATGAATTGATTGGTCCAGATACCGTCAATACTTTACCGCCAAGCACGATCGAAGCTTGTGCTGACCACTGTAATGTCGATAACCGCATTGAAACTGGAGTCAAAGAAGCTTATGAATTGATCGAGAGCCTCAAAGATCCAGAAATCAATATCAACCTCGATGAAGTCATGGACGAATTACTTGTCGAAGGTATTGAAAAGTTTGTGACACCTTTCCAGTCATTGATGGACTCTCTAGAAGAGAAGGTCAAGCAACTATCTCCTGTGTAAGCCGTTAGCTGCGAGCAATTAGTGATTAGCAAGCAAGGTAAACTGCTAATTGCTAATTGCTAAGAAGTTGAATCAAGTCACAAAACCTCGAAACACACTATGGTCACGCTGCTAGAAAATCCGCTGCGCGTTGGGTTGCAACAGGAAAGAATACCAGAACCTCAAATTCTGGTCATTTTCGGAGCATCAGGGGATCTCACTCAGCGCAAGTTGGTTCCAGCACTTTACAAACTACGCCGCGAACGACGTATTCCCCCAGAAACAACAATTGTAGGTGTTGCCCGTCGAGATTGGAGTCACGACTACTTCCGCGAACAAATGCGCGAGGGAATCGAACAATTTTCTGACGGTCTTGGTCGCGAAGAACTGTGGCAAGAATTTTCTCAGGGATTATTTTACTGCCCAGGTGATATCGATAAACCCGAAAGCTATCAAAAACTCAAAGAATTTTTGAGCGAACTCGATGGCAAGCGCGGTACGCAAGGCAACCGTGTATTTTATCTTTCAGTCGCACCAAAATTCTTCCCAGAAGCAATTCAGCAACTCGGACAAGCAGGAATGCTTAGCGATCCTGTGAAGCATCGGTTGGTGATTGAAAAACCTTTTGGTCGGGATTTAGCTTCGGCGCGATCGCTCAACCGCATCGTGCAAAAAGTCTGTCGCGAAGAACAGGTTTACCGCATCGACCATTACTTAGGTAAAGAAACGGTGCAAAATCTGTTAGTATTTCGCTTTGCCAATGCTATTTTTGAGCCGCTGTGGAATCGCCAGTTCGTCGATCACGTGCAAATCACGGTTGCTGAAACCGTAGGCGTGGAAGATCGTGCAGGGTACTATGAAACGGCAGGGGCTTTGCGCGATATGTTGCAGAATCACTTGATGCAACTGTTCTGCTTTACTGCGATGGAACCTCCAAATTCGCTCGATGCTGAGAGTTTTCGCACAGAGAAAGTGAAAGTTCTACAAGCAACACGTCTAGCGGATTTGCAAAACTTAGATTTGTGTGCAGTGCGAGGACAGTACAGCGCAGGGTGGATGAAAGGTAAGAAAGTCCCAGGCTACCGCGAAGAACCAGGCGTCGATCCTAACTCAACGACTAACACCTTTGTGGCAATGAAGTTTGCGATCGATAACTGGCGCTGGAACGGCGTACCCTTTTATCTACGTACCGGCAAGCGCTTGCCGAAAAAAGTGTCGGAAATTTCAATTCATTTTCGCGAAGTCCCAAATTTGATTTTTCAGTCTGCTTCGCAGCAAATGAACAACAACATTCTGGCGATGCGAATTCAGCCAAATGAGGGAATTTCACTGCGTTTTGAAGTGAAAATGCCAGGACCCGATTTGCGGACTCGTTCAGTGGATATGGATTTCAGCTACGGTTCGACCTTCGGATTTGCCGCTTCAGATGCGTACGATCGCCTACTTTTAGACTGCATGATGGGCGACCAAACTTTATTTACACGCGCTGATGAAGTAGAAGTGGCTTGGCAAGTCGTAACTCCTGCACTCGCCGCTTGGGATGCACCCACCGATCCCGCCAGTATTCCGCAATATGAAGCAGGAACCTGGGGATCCGCTGAAGCTGAAACTCTCATTAATCGCGATGGACGCCGCTGGCGCAGACTCTAGCAGGATATAGGGGTGAGGGGTTAGTGAGTAGTGATTCGTTTTGAGATATAAATTAACTCTATTCAAAATTCACCCCTAACCTCAGACCTTTGCTAGACCTTAGTATACAAAAACCCAAAAAGAATTGAACTACCTTAAAGCTAACGACTAACAGCTCATCACATTAAAACTAAAACTGCAAAGTAAATTATGGCAATTCAATCTCCTCCAATTTTTTCACTTCAGGAGCCAAAGGATGTTTCCCTCGGTGAAATTGAGGCAGAACTCAATAAAATTTGGCAAAGTTACGGAACGACTGGAAATGGTGAGGGAAGCCCCGCAGCTACTCGTGCCGCGACATTTAGTTTAATTGTTTACGAACCCGAAGAAACACAACTCCTGTTAGCTAAGTTAAACATTTATCACGGTCCAATTGATGGTATTCCAGGACCGCAAACTGAAGCCGCACTCCGCGAATTTCAGAAAAAATACGACTTACCCGTCAGTGGTATTGCAACACCGGAAACGCGGGCAAAATTACGCGAAGCTGTTGCACAGCAACATGGACCAGCTAATGGTGATAGCGATACGCCCTATAGTTGGGATAGTAGCAGAAATCCCAAAATTGCTGACGCGATCGCGCTACGCAACCCGTGTCGCATTATCACGCTGTGTCCTGTTGTCGGTGATGATGACGGCGTAACAGCACAAGTTTCAGCGTACTGTCCGATCCAAAAGCAATCTGCAACAACGCTGATTTGTTGCGAATACATCACATTTACAGGAACCGCCGCCGGCTTGGAGCGGGTGGCAGGAATGATTGCGGCGCTTTTGATTGGTGACTTACCCAAGTTTTTGTGGTGGAAAACAACGCCGGATCCTCACAATCCACTTTTCAAACGTCTCGCATCTGTCTGCAATTCCGTAATTGTAGACTCTAGTGGATTCAATGCCCCTGAATTTGGGCTGTTGCGCGTCCAAGAACTCGTCGAAGCAGGTATTCCAATCGCCGATCTCAACTGGCGACGCATATCAGCTTGGCAAGAATTAACAGCAGAAGCGTTCGACCCACCACAACGACGTGCGGCATTAAGCGAGGTAGACCGCGTTACAATCGATTACGAAAAAGGTAACCCTGCACAAGCACTGCTATTTTTAGGTTGGTTGGCAAGTCGCCTGCACTGGCATCCGTGCGAATTTGAACAGGAACCAGGCGACTACGAAATTAAGCGTATCCGGTTTACCGCTCAAGATCAACGCCAAGTTGAAGCTGAGTTAGCTGCTATCCCGACTGACGCCGGTGAGATTCCCGGCGATCTCATCGCGCTGCGCTTGAACTCGACGAACCCTGAAGCTGATTGCTGTACGGTCGTTTGTTCGGAAACGGGTGGCTGTATGCGTATGGAAGTCGGTGGTGGTGCTCAAGCGTGTCGTTTTCAACAAGTATCATCGCTTGCCGATCAAAAAGCAGAAATTTTGCTGAGCCAGCAACTACAACGTGTCGGACATGAGGCACTTTATGAAGAAAGCCTTGCCGTAACTGCGCAAATACTCCGACTCGCGCCGCAAAATTGAAGAAAAGGTCAGGGGTCAGGAATCGAAAAGTGGGGCTATTAGTGATATGTATTCCCTATTCTCGTCCAGCCTCTGATCCCAGCTTTTCTGACTTATTGAAATAGAAACAACCATAAAGGTAAGACCAGCAGTAATAAAATCGTAGACACAACAATACAGCTAGCGACTAATTCGCGTTCTAAATTGTATTCCTCTGCGAAAATTAATCCAGCAAACGCCGAAGGCATTCCCGACATCAAGACCATAGCTAAACGGCGATCGCCGGACAATCCCAAACACAGTGTCGTCAAAATACCGACTAACGCAGGAATAACAACGACTTTGAGCAGCGCAGGCAGAAATGCCAGCTTTAAACTTTTCCACCCGCGTAGTTGGGCAAGTCGCATTCCTGTGAGCAAAAACGCTGCAGGAATTACAATTCCAATCGATGCTTGCAGTCCTGATTCGACTAAAGCAGGTAGTTCAATATCGCGCGTTAGGTAGCCCAGCAAGAAAGTCCACAGCGTTGGTACGGTTAACACATCTCGTAATTGCACCCACCAACGATTGGGATGTGTCTCGCGTGCAAAATAACTGGCAATAAAAACTCCAAAGCCATAAGTACCTATAAGATTGTGCGTCAAGCTATAGAAGACGATCCAGTTTAGATAGGTACGATCGATAAATGCTGGCGCGATCGCGAGTCCGACAAATCCTGTATTACCCAGCACCGCAGCTAAAATAAAACTGCCTTGAATCGCTGGAGAATTGAAAGCCGCAGCTATTGGTAGAAAAGTCAGTCTTTTGACTATTTGTAGACAAAAAACAGCAACACCCAACCCCAAAAGCAGTGCAGCAAAAGTAATGAGTGGTGGAAGCGCGATCGACTGTGAAAAATCAGTCTGTCGTGCAAGTGCCAAAATTTCTATGGGAATGCCTACCCAATACAGGCTACGCCCTAGCAGGCGCGGTAAAGTTTGCGGCAGAAAGCGAAAGCATAATAATCCTAGACTTGTCCACAAAATTAGTGGGAAGTAGGCATCAAATAGCGTTTGTGTCATTCTTGAGGGGCGAGGAGCGAGGAGGTATGGGAAGATAATTAGCAGAAGTCAGAGGTCAGAAAAGCTAGTTGAATTAGCACAAAACCCCGTGTGGAGGTGTTCTCCATTGACCATTGCTATACAACAGTTCCGCGGTCAAAGCTAACTAGGTTTGTGACTTACCATCATGATTGTAAAAGCTAATGACTAATCGCTCATCGGTAAAAACTAATTCAAAACCCGCATTTGTCGAATTCGCCACGCATTATTTCTACGGACTAAATCGTATCTAACGCGCAAGTTTTCATCAGCGTAAGAAGCGCGCTGGTTTAGCTGTCCTCGATCGTAAATTCGGGCAACTTCACTGACGGTTGCTTGTACCGTTGCCAAATCTGGATTCGTCGCATTGACTTGTACAGCGTCGATTTTGAGACTGTGCTGAAATTGCCGATGGCGATTATTTGCGCGATCGCTCCTGACAAGTTGTTGCCATTGCGCGAGCGCCGGATCGACTAAAATATTTTGCAAGCTTTCAATCGCGTAATCAGTGCTAAAAGCTGCTGCTTTTGCCGATAGCCAACTGTGGATAACTTGCTCGGCTGTTGCTGCATCCAGTGGTTCGACAACAGGCAAAAATTGCGAACCGGGGCTGGGAATAGCAAGTGGTGGTTGGTTTAACTGTACTGCTAGTTGTTCGCCTGGTAGCGGTGGCGGCGCTGGGTATAATGTTTGGCGTAACCAGCCAAAGGCTTGACCAAGCAGGGCAAGGATAAATACACTGCCAATAAGTCCAGCCAGCGCTAGTAGAGCGATCGCTGTTTTGTCTTTAACCGCAAAAGCTTTTCTTTTGCGTCTTTTTCTTTGAGGAACGCGCACGCGTTGTATAGCAGATGTTTGTGAAACTGTCAAGTACCCGTTTGGCGGCGATGATGAAGTAGGACGCGCTGTTGTCGGTTCTAGGGTCGCACTTCCAGTGGTATTTGCGGTAGTAAAATTTGTCGCACTAACTGCTACATTCGCAGTTGTTTTGCGCGTCCGGTTTGGCTTTTGCCTTTGCGGTTGAGATGTCTTGTGAGTTGTTGATGTTGCCACCGAAGCTGTGGCTTTTTGTGAAGCTTCGATTTGATTTGGTAGCGCTTCTAAGTAAGTTTGAACGTGTTCGTCGGCAAAGTATTCTTTTAAAGAAGCTTGCCGGTGTTTTAAGTCGCAAAACTGAGGAAATACTTCATTTTGCAGCCAACGTTCGGCATAGAGACACAAACCAGGCAATAAATCAGGAGAACCTTGCGAATATTCGCGAATAAATTCTAATGGCTCGCGTTCTTGTGAAAGTTCTAAAGCGCGATTGGCTTCGACTGTTTGACCCAAAAGAAGCGTCGCGATCGCTTGTTCGAGGTAAACATCTTGGCGCTTGGTTTGAGCTAAATGTTGTAACAACTGCTTCGCTTGCGAAATCAGCACAGGCATGCGCTGCGTAAAACCCCGGGCAATTAAAGCATACACTGCCAAATAGCTAGCTACTGCCGAAGGGCGTTTGCTTTCTGCTTCAAATAAAGTTTGCTGTTCGGAGACAGTAAGGTATGTCCGGAGTTGCTGAATGAAGCGCAAAAAGTCGTCAAGACTTAGCCCTGAACCATCATCACCTGTACCATCAATTCCACCACGCGCATTCAGGAGATCTTGCAGTAACTTGAGTCCCAAATGTCGGCGTTCTAAAGTTGTACCTTCTGGTTCGGCAAGCAATGCCAAAATTCTATAAGGACGTAATTTATTGAGATCTGCAGCAATGTCGTTTCTGAGGTTAAGAAAGATACCTTCGCGCGTCAGTCGTTGTTCGCCATTTTGTAGCGAGTTCGCCGCACTTTCATAGTTTTTTTGCTGCCATTGTTCGCGTCCTAGTTCTAAGTATGCTAGTGCAACAGTCAAGACAACATCTGCGCGGAGTTGATCGTTATTTTGTTCGCGGTGCGAGTTGTTGAGATACGAATTTCCCAGCGTTAAAACAAGTTCATATTCGCCGAGTTCTTGAAGAATTAGCAAAGCGCCAGCAAATAAGTTATCTGCAATTTCAATGATTGGCGTGTGCGGCGCGAAAATGTCTTCAACGAGAACTTCTTTACTTTGCGCGCCTTCCGGTGTTGGTTGCTGTTCGTAGCGATGCGCAAAATAATTTGTATCGTAAATCTTACGTTGACTGGGTTCGGATAAAACTGCGTACGCTTGCTCGATCAATTGCTTGCGGGCGGCAATGGCTGCGGTTGAATACTCGCGTCGCGGTAACTGAATAAGGCGATCGCGATAAGCTTGTTGTAATTGTTCGTGACTCGCCGCAACTGGCAGTCCCAAAATTCGGTAGTAGTCTAATGGAATTTGCACAGCTTACTTCCCCTGCACCGCAAGTAATCAACTTCAACGAACGCTTTTCCGTCTCAGCAAAACCGTGCAATTATAATAACTTGAGAGCTTTGTCCGTAACACGGATCTGCCCCACAATAGTTAAAGTTACCTAACTTGAGATACTAGACAGTATACAACTATTTACAATTTCTTTTACGAGGATACTACACGGCAATGGTGCAAGAACGAACATTACCCACCTTTTCTGCGGCTACGGCACAACTGAGTAAAGAAGAAGGTTTGCGGCTGTATGAAGATATGGTTTTGGGGCGCTACTTTGAAGACAAGTGTGCAGAAATGTACTACCGAGGCAAAATGTTTGGCTTCGTCCATCTTTACAACGGACAAGAAGCAGTATCTACAGGGGTGATTCAATCGATGCGCCCTGGTGAAGATTACGTTTGTAGCACGTATCGCGACCACGTTCATGCCTTGAGTGCAGGAGTGCCAGCCAAACAAGTGATGGCAGAGTTGTTTGGTAAAGCCACAGGCTGTAGTAAAGGGCGGGGTGGCTCAATGCATATGTTTTCGGAAGAACATCGTCTGCTTGGTGGTTATGCGTTTGTTGCAGAAGGCATTCCCGTGGCTACAGGGGCGGCGTTTCAATCAAAATATCGGCGCGAGGTGATGGGCGATGAAAGCGCGGATCAAGTGACCGCTTGTTTTTTTGGTGATGGTGCTTGTAATAACGGTCAGTTTTTTGAATGTCTCAATATGGCAGCGTTATGGAAACTGCCGATTATTTATGTTGTCGAAAATAACAAATGGGCAATCGGTATGGCACACGAACGCGCGACCTCGCAGCCAGAAATTTATAAGAAAGCTAGCGTGTTTGGCATGGTAGGTGTCGAAGTTGATGGCATGGATGTTTTAGCTGTGCGCCAAGTTGCACAAGAAGCTGTAGCACGCGCTCGTGCAGGAGAAGGTCCTACATTGATTGAAGCATTGACTTATCGTTTTCGCGGTCACTCGCTAGCCGATCCGGATGAGTTGCGTAGCAAAGACGAAAAAGAATTTTGGTTTGCACGCGATCCCATCAAGAAACTTGCTGCGTACTTGACTGAGCAAAATTTGGCATCGCAGGCAGAATTGAAACAAATTGAACAAAAAATTGCGCAAGAAATTGACGAAGCGGTACAGTTTGCCGAAAATAGCCCAGAACCTGACCCTAGTGAGTTGTATCGCTACGTCTTTGCAGAAGATTAATCGACTGTAGCGGGCAACATGAGATTCGCTTGGGCAGTGGCTAATTAGTATAAGATCGCAAAGCGCTGCGATTAACAATTACTCGTCCTGTATGTGTTTTTATTGATTTTCACGCAATTACTGCAATTACTAAAGAACTATTGTGTTTGCGATCGCCTGTTCTCAACAACAATACAAAACCTACACTCTCACCGACAAAGCCGCTGATTCGCTGATCGAAATTGTCCCCGAACGCGGCGGGATCGTTGCTCGTTGGTCAATTCAAGGTCAAGAGATTCTTTACCTAGACGCAGAACGATTTGCGAATCCGCAATTGAGCGTACGTGGTGGAATACCAATTTTGTTTCCCATTTGTGGAAATTTACCAGACAACACTTATACGCACAACGGGCAACAGTACGCGCTCAAGCAACACGGCTTTGCCCGCGATTTACCTTGGAAAGTCACTAACGAGGATACGCAGAATCAAGCCGCTGTAACGCTCGTTCTCGAAAGCAACGAAACAACGCGCACAGTCTATCCATTCGATTTTCAGTTGGCGTTTACGTATCAGCTACAGGGAAATCAATTAGCGATCCGGCAACGCATTACAAATCACTCCGCAGTCGCTATGCCTTTTTCTGTAGGACTGCATCCTTACTTTCTAGTACGCGATAAAACGCAGTTGCACTTTGCGATCCCCGCAACAGAATATCAAGACCAGCGTACCAAAACACAACACGCCTTCACAGGTAATTTTGATTTTGAGCAAGACGAGATTGACGCTGCGTTTCGACCGCTCAGCGCTGCAAATGCCAGTGTTTGCGATCGCGATCGCAATTTACAGTTACACTTGAGTTGGGATGATACGTATTACTCAACCTTTGTTTTTTGGACGCAAAAAGGCAAAGACTTTTACTGTGTCGAGCCGTGGACTGCGCCGCGCAACGCGCTCAATACAGGAGATGACTTGATTTCGTTAGAACCTGGCGAAAGTTTGAACGCTTGGGTGAATATGACAGTCACTTTTTTATAGAAGCTCTTTCCAAATTCTGAATTTATGTGGTATCTTAGAAAAGTTGCCAAAAACCCTTAGGCACTTTGTAAAGTTTGCTCTCTGGATCAAACCTCCGCAAGCAACTTTCAGCTGGGTCGCTAACTCAACGGTAGAGTACTCGGCTTTTAACCGATTAGTTCCGGGTTCGAATCCCGGGCGACCCATAAAAGCTTTAGCTAACGATACCGTAACTATTGCCATTACTAAATTCCGCGATAGGAATGGTTAATTTAGAACATAATTAAGGCTTATATTCCTTACTCTAACTAAACCTACCCTCCACCTTCTGCTTTATAAAGTAGGGTTACTAGCAGTTAGGGAAGAATGACAAGGAATAGAGATGAGAAAGTATTCTCTGAATATAATTGCTTATAAGTTGAAAATTATCTTAAGATTAGCGTAAGAATTACGTTTGTCTTAAGACGACTAGCTGACTATCAAAATTAGGAGGACTATCTATGGCGCTCGTACCAATGCGGCTGCTGTTGGACCATGCGGCTGAAAACGGTTACGGCATTCCAGCTTTCAACGTGAACAACATGGAGCAGATCCAGGCAATTATGCAAGCTGCTCACGAGACAGATAGCCCCGTGATCTTACAAGCTTCTCGTGGCGCACGTAAATATGCTGGTGAAAACTTTCTGCGTCACTTGATTCTAGCAGCAGTAGAAACCTATCCTCACCTTCCGATTGCCATGCACCAGGATCATGGTAATGAGCCAGCAACTTGCTACTCTGCCATGAGAAATGGCTTTACCAGCGTCATGATGGATGGTTCGCTGGAAGCAGATGCGAAAACTCCTGCAAGCTACGAGTATAACGTTAGTGTTACCCGTGAAGTTGTGAAAGTAGCTCACGCGATCGGTGTTAGCGTTGAAGGCGAACTCGGCTGCTTAGGTTCTTTGGAAACTGGTATGGGTGAAGCTGAAGATGGTCATGGTTTCGAGGGTAAACTCGACCACTCCCAACTATTAACCGATCCTGACCAAGCTGTTGATTTCGTTGAGCAAACTCAAGTGGATGCTTTGGCGGTAGCGATTGGTACTAGCCACGGCGCTTATAAGTTTACTCGCAAACCGACTGGGGAGATTTTGGCAATCAGCCGGATTGAAGAAATTCACCGTCGTCTACCAAATACTCACTTGGTTATGCATGGTTCTTCTTCGGTTCCTGAAGACTTGCTAGAACTAATTAACCAGTACGGTGGGACGATTCCTGAAACCTACGGCGTACCTGTAGAAGAAATTCAAAAAGGTATCAAGAGTGGCGTGCGTAAGGTAAATATCGATACTGATAACCGGTTGGCGATTACCGCAGCAGTACGCGAAGCTTTGGCAAAAGATCCTAAGGAGTTTGACCCGCGTCACTTCCTCAAGCCTTCGATTAAGTATATGCAGAAGGTGTGTGCAGATCGCTATCAACAGTTTGAGGCGGCTGGTCAAGCTAGCAAGATCAAGCAAGTTTCGCTCGATGAGTTTGCGGCGAAGTACGCTAAGGGTGAATTGAGTGCTGTAACGAAGAAGACAGTTTCTGTGTAGAAGATTGTGGGTTAATTTTTGAAGCGGGTGGTTGCAAGGCTACCCGTTTTTTTTTACTCGATTATTCATTATTCAACAAAAAGTTCGGCTTTCATTCCCGCTTGAAAATGTCCTGGAATGTTGCATTCGATGAGGTATCTTCCAGGTTGGAGATGAGTGAGGAGTGTTGCTGTTGCACCGCTAGGTAGATCTTCGGCTTCGATTTCATCGATTTTTTCACCGACTTTTTTGCGTTCGAGTCGGTTGTCTTTGATGGGCATTTGGTCGAGTGGTAAATCAGTTTTGATGATTTCCATTTCGTGGGGAAGTTGACCTTGGTTGTCGGCAATAAATTCGACTGCACCAGCAGGTACAGTTGTCGGCGACAATTCAATTGCCATTTCGGTTTCAATAACTTTAACTTGAGTTACAGTTTGGGCGGCGATCGCATTTTGTGCAATACCACCAACGACAACCAGTAAAAAAATTACAGCAATTAACAATTTACTTAAGATTTTCAACTTAACACCCTTTAATCGCACAATCGACGGCTATCTAAATTCTAAAAGGAAATGCGATCGCCGTACTCTTCCCTCACTCACTCCTCACCGCTCTTAAAGAAACACGCTGTGCTGCAATGATGGCATTTGTCTGCGGACTTGGTCTAAACGCATCGGGTTAATCTCAGCGATCGCAACTCCTGGTGAATTACCAGCATCGGCGAGAATAACTCCCCAAGGATCGACGATCATCGCGTGTCCGTGCGATTGGCGCAAGGCGTAATGTTGTCCAGTTTGTGCAGGGGCAATAACATAGCAAGTATTCTCAATGGCTCTAGCTTGTAGAAGCACTTGCCAATGGTCTTTCCCAGTGTATGCTGTAAATGCAGCCGGAACGAAGAGCACATCTGCGCCTTTGAGTGCCATATGGCGGTATAGTTCAGGAAATCGCACGTCGTAGCATACTGAAAGTCCGAGATTACCAAGATCTGTAGAGGCGTAAACGGGGGGTAGTTGGTTTCCCGCCATCACTGTACTTGATTCGCGGTAGGTATTGCCGTCGGGTAAGTTGACGTCAAACAGATGAACTTTGTGATAGCGCGAGAGCTCTTGACCATTGGGGTCGATCAGTAAAGCAGTGTTGTAGACTTTTGTGCTATCTACAGGTACCGGAAATCCACCACCAAGAATCGTTACTTGGAAGCGCTGCGCCATTGTCTTGAGGAATTTTTCACTCTTTTGCGCGATCGCACTCGCTTGCGCAATCTTAGCTGCTTCCTCGCCCAAGTAAGAAAAGTTTTCTGGCAAACTTACTAACTTGGCACCTTGACGCACGGCAAGCTCGATTAATTCTTCTGCTTGAACTAAGTTTTTTTCTAGGTTAGGCAGGCTTGTCATTTGGATTGCGGCGGCAAGATAAGGCTTCATGGATCGGTATATAGAAGTTGTAGAGAGTAAATAGTAGAAGTACGCAGGCGCAAGCGAGAAATACTGGTTTATATTTCTCCTTGGTTGCAATGGTATGACATCGCGCGTGAAATTTTACATTTGAATATTGATTTTAAAAAATTTGGCGTGTTTTGGGTCTAAGTTTTAACAATTGCACCAAAGTCTGCTAATACACGAGCGTGGTTGCGCAATAGTCCCAGTAAGTTTAAGCGATTACGTCTAATTTCTGGGTCAGGATCCATAACTAAAACGCTGTCTGGTCCATCGAAAAAGTTACTTACTTTAGGAGCAATTTCTGCTAATGCTGTGATTAATTGTTGATAGTCGCGCGAGGCACGGGCAGCAATTGTTTTTGGTGCAAGTTGTACTAGGGCATCATAAAATGCTTGTTCAGATGATTTTTGAAAAAGTTCTTGTTTGATTAAGTGCGGATCTAATTCGCTAGTATTTAAATCTCCTTGTGCAGCTAACCTAGTTGAACGATTTACTGTATCGTAAACTTTTTCTAACTCACCATTGTTACGAATTGACTGCAGAAATAAAGCGCGATCGCGCACGTCTAATAAATCTTTTAACGCTCGGAGTTTGTACTCCGAGTCATTATCTCCTAAAACAGCGTTGACTAGATCGTAATCAACTGCTTTTTCTTCTTGAAGTTGGGTGCGCAGGCGTTGTAAGAAAAACTCTTGGAGTTGGCGTACTAATTCATCGCATCGCGCTTGAGGATGCGCAGTGACAAAATCTGTAGCTACTTGCTCTAGTAGCTGCTGTAAGTTAATTTGTAAGTTGGCACTCCATATGATATTAATTATTGCATTCGCTGCGCGTCTTAATGCAAAAGGATCGGATGAACCGGTCGGAATCATACCCAAGCCAAAAATGCTGACTAAAGTGTCGAGTCGATCGGCTAAACCAACTACTTGACCTGTGATTGTGCTTGGTAGGCGATCGCTGGCACTACGTGGTAAGTAATGTTCAAATATGGCAGTAGCCACAGCTTCGGGTTCGCCACTTGCTAAAGCATACTTTTGCCCCATAACTCCTTGGAGTTCGGGAAATTCGTATACCATTTGCGTCACTAAGTCAGCTTTGCATAACAATGCAGCGCGTTGAATTAATCTGCAGTCATTTTCTGATAGCACTAATTGCGCGCAAATGAGTTCGGCAATCTTACTTAATCGCGTGACTTTATCGCGAACTGAACCTAAATCTTCTTGAAAAGTCACCGTTTCAAGTTGTGGTAGATAGCTCTCTAATGGTTTTGATAAGTCGGTTTTATAGAAGAATTGACCGTCAGCTAATCGAGCGCGGATTACTCTTGCATTGCCCGCAGCAATGATATCTGACTTTGTCGGATCGCCATTAGAAATGGTAATAAAATAGGGTAACAGTTCCTCAGAATTACTAGTTTTAAATACAGGAAAATATCGCTGCTGAGTCACCATTACTGTTGTAATAACCTCTGCAGGTAAGTTTAAAAACTCATCGTCAAAACTGCCAACAACAGCATTGGGAAACTCGACTAAATTTGTTACTTCTGCTAGTAAATCGGGATAGATATGCGTACTTCCATTAACTTTTTGGGCAGCAGCTGCTGTCTGTTCTTGAATTTGAATTTGTCGCTGCTGTGGGTTGACTTCAACGAAAGCTTGTCGTAGTATATCTACATAGTTATTAGGATGGTGGATTGTTACTTTTTCTGGCGACAAAACGCGGTGTCCAAGACTAAAGCGATCGCTCTTAATTGTTTTCGATCCGTTTCCTAGCTCTACTGGTAAGACAGCAGCATCGAGTAACGCCACTAGCCAGACAATCGGTCGTGCAAACCGCAAATCACCGTCACCCCAACGCATCAAGCGCTTACCTTCTAACTTTGTAATCCACTGCGGTACTAACTCGGTTAACAATTCAGCGGTTGTTCGTCCGGGGATGCGTTGTTGTACAAAGACAAAATCGCCCTTATCTGTAGCGCGAATTTTCAGTGCTTCAATGGTAACACCTTGTTTCTTGGCAAATCCTTCTGCCGCCTTTGTTGGTTGTCCATCTTTAAACGCCGCTTGCGCGGGTGGACCTTTAATTTCTTCCTCGCGATCCGGTTGTTGCGGAGGTAATCCTTGAATGACAACAGCTAACCGTCGAGGAGTACCGTAAACATCAATCGAACTTGCCGACAAGCTATTTTCTTGCAAACTCTGCGGAATCAGCGATCGCCATTGTTGAATCGCACTTTCCACAAAATCAGCAGGTAATTCTTCGGTACCAACTTCCAATAAAAAACTAGGCATAAGAAATTAAATGATAGATATTCCAGTTTCAACAGTTTATCGCGCCACCGAATTTGATAGAACTATACAACTTGTGACTTGGTAATTGGCGTCGCCGCATGCTGCTGGTGGTGTCCTAAGCCGAACAACGGTCATTGGAAATTGCGACTCGTTACCTTAATTCATAGTAAGATATCAAGATCTATGTCTGTTTTCTCAGCGAATGCTAGATAATAGAAAGACTTTGACAACCATTACCCTATTCAATCACTAGCGACAAAACTCAAGCAACTATGCGAACTCACTATTGCGGCGAATTGCGTTCCTCAAATATTGGAGAAACTGTCACCCTGAATGGTTGGGTAGACCGTCGCCGCGATCATGGAGGCGTAATATTTTTAGATTTACGCGATCGCACTGGAATTGTGCAAATTGTCAGCGATCCGCAACGCACACCAGGCTCGTACGCGCAAGCTGATGCGCTGCGAAATGAATACGTCGTTCAGATTACCGGAAGAGTAACTCAGCGTCCATCTGAATCGCTCAATCCGCGCCTACCTACAGGTGAAATTGAAATCTACGCCGATGAAATTCAACTACTTAACGCGGTACACAAGCAATTACCGTTTCAAGTCGCCACAGCAGATACCGAGACAGTACGCGAGGACTTGCGGCTGAAATATCGCTATTTAGACATTCGCACCAGTCGCATGAGTCGCAATTTGCAATTGCGCCACCAAGTCGTCAAAGCAATTCGGCGTTACCTCGAAGATGAATGCAACTTCATTGAAGTTGAAACGCCGATTCTGACACGTTCGACCCCAGAAGGCGCCAGGGATTACCTCGTTCCCAGTCGCGTCAATCCTGGTGAATGGTTTGCATTACCGCAGTCACCGCAGTTGTTTAAACAATTGCTAATGGTGTCAGGATGCGATCGCTACTATCAAATTGCCCGTTGTTTCCGCGATGAAGACTTGCGCGCCGACAGACAACCAGAGTTTACGCAACTCGATATGGAAATGAGTTTCATGTCGCAAGCCGAAATTCTCGCACTCAACGAAGGTTTAGTTTGTCATATCTTCAAATCGGTTAAGGGTATTGAACTACCACATCCTTTCCCGCGCTTGACATGGGCAGAGGCGATGGAACGTTACGGTAGCGATAAACCAGATACGCGCTTTGGTTTGGAACTGGTGAATGTTTCTGATTTAGTTAAAGATTCAGGGTTCAAAGTTTTCTCAGGGGCGATCGCCGCTGGCGGTACAGTCAAAGTGCTGCCAATTCCTCACGGAAACGACATTATTTCCAACGTCCGCATCAAACCTGGTGGCGATTTATTCAAAGAAGCTACCGAAGCAGGTGCTAAAGGTTTAGCTTATATTCGCGTACGCGATGATGGTGAAATTGATACGATCGGCGCAATTAAAGACAATCTTACCGCTGAACAAAAGCACGAATTGTTGCAACGCACAGGTGCGCAAGCGGGACATTTATTACTGTTTGGTGCAGGCGATAGCGCAACTGTGAATAAAACGTTAGACCGACTGCGACAAGTCCTAGGACGCGAATTAGGGCTAATTGACCCTGATAAAATTAACTTGCTGTGGGTGACAGATTTTCCCATGTTTGAGTGGAATGCTGACGAAAAGCGTTTAGAAGCGCTGCATCACCCTTTTACCGCACCGCACCCAGATGACTTGCACGATCTTAAAACCGCGCGCGCGCAAGCGTATGATTTGGTCTTAAATGGTGTTGAAATAGGCGGCGGAAGTCTGCGGATTTATCAACGCGAAATTCAAGAACAAGTATTTAGCGCGATCGGACTTTCCCAAGCGCAAGCGCAAAATAAATTTGGCTTTCTTCTAGAAGCGTTTGAGTATGGAACGCCACCTCACGGTGGAATTGCTTACGGTTTAGATCGTTTGGTAATGTTACTTGCAGGTGAAGAATCGATTCGCGATGTTATAGCGTTCCCCAAAACACAACAAGCGCGCTGTTTGTTAACTGACGCGCCTTCGAGTGTGGATGATAAGCAGTTGAAGGAATTGCAGGTTGTTTCGACGTATAAGCCTAAAGCTTAGCTTGGTAATGGGTAACTGGTAATGGGTAATAAACTGATATAACTCCAATTACCAATTACCAATTTCCCTTATTGATTTTCAAACGTAGAACGACCAACGATATAATTTGTCGCTTCTACATTTGGAGTGAGAGGCTCAATTCTACCCAGACGAACGAGTGCTTGATGAATCCATGCAGCTGCGCTGGCGCGGCTTAGAGGTTCAGTAGGATTCAAAACGCGGACGTTGGGATAGTTGACAACGATATTGGCTTCCGTTGCTCTAGCAACATCTTCAACTGCATTTGGGGGAATTTGTGCTGCGTCAACATAGTAGTCGCTGACAATTTCCGAAGGTGGGCGGCTAACGGCTGCTTGCGTTTCAGGTGGAGTTGTGGTTTGCGTTGGCGATGCTTGCGCCGGTGCAACTTGATTGACTGCACTAAATACAGGCTGCATTAAAGATGCGATCGCAAACGGAATTGTACCTCGTTGCGCGCGACGGCGAGTAGCTGGCGTTGTTTGTCCTGGAGTCGTTTGCGGTGCGGTTGCTTGCGTTTGTGCGGGTGCTAAATTCAGTCCGCGCATCAAAATGACAAGCGCTTGTGCTCGTTCAATCTCTTCCCTAGGGCGGAAATTGTTATTTTCAGAGTCCATGAAGCCTTGCTCGTAGGCTTCTTGAATTGCCGGATTTGCCCAGTAATTTTCAGGGACGTCATTAAATACACTGGCGTCAGGAAGATTGCGCACCTGTTCCGTATCAAATGCCCTACGCACAAGTGCTGCAAATTCATCGCGTCTCACCGCTTGTTCGGGTCTAAATGTACCGTCAGGATAGCCAGCAATGATGTTTCGTGCTGTTAGTGATTCGATGAACGGTCGCGCCCAATAATTTTGCGGAACATCAGGAAAAGTTGTTTGCGCGATCGCGGGTGCAATACTCACTATCGGAGCAACTACCGTTAATCCTAAACTTAATAGCGCTATATCTTTTGTGGAAAAGCCAGACATCCTTTATATATCCCTTCTCAAAAGCTTTGTTCTTAATCTAAAAATACCTTTATTACCTTTTTAATCTTCTCTCTCTCTCGATAGAAAGATTTTTTCTAAAACTAGTTAAAACAACTTGAAAAATTTTAATAGTTTTTATATTTTTCCTTGCTAGGTTGAAGCTTAGTTTTCAAAAATTGTTTTTGATGTTTTCTCTTTGGTATGAATAGCTGCCGCCTTAGCACATCCTTACAAGTTTTGCTGTAGTTTAAGTTAGCTTTGATAGCAGTGATTGCTAGCATAAATTCTCAACTAAGTTCTATCTGTAAAGGGAGCTTACTACTATACCCAAAGAAAGAGCAACGATTGAATGCTTGGACACTTTTACTAAAAAAACATTATTTTTGCTAACTTCTGCTTGCCTGTCTTCGTCCATCCTCCGCGGAGTTTATCAACATACCCACCCCTAAGATAGGAATTTTTTTAAATCGAACTCTTACCTCAGAAAGATGGATCGACGCAATAAATTTCTAGGCTAGTTAATAGATGAAATCAGCAGGAGGGTACAACATGGTTCTTTACAAACTGGAAGATTTCGATCCTGACTATCGTGATAGTTTCGATGGTAACGATATTAAAGGATACGACGTTTACACAGACGTAAATAACGAAAATGTTGGTACTATCAAAAATATCTTGGTAGATGAAGCCGGACACTTTCGCTACTTTGTAGTTGATACAGGTTTTTGGATTTTTGGTAAAGAAGTTCTATTACCTGTTGGTCGTGCGCGGATCGATCAAGGAGCAAGAAGAGTTGTTGCCTCAGGCTTGACAAAAGAGCAAGTCGAAGCTTTACCCGAATTTAGCGATGATTTGCGCGTAGATTACGATTATGAAGAGCGCGTACGTGGAGTCTATCGTCCACAAACAGTAGAGTCAACGGCACCCCTAGATGCACCTACAGCGACTACAGCAGGTGCAGTTACGCCGCGTGCCAATCCAGAATACGATCGCGATACCTACGACTACTACCAACACGACGCTGATCTATACAACATGAATCGGCAGGATCAGCAATCGCTTAAGCTTTATGAAGAGCGGTTAGTTGCTAATAAGACACGTAGAAAAGCAGGCGAAGTATCGATTGGCAAGAAGGTAGAAACTGAAACAGCGCAAGTTTCGATACCAGTAGAAAAAGAAAAAGTTGTTGTAGAACGCACGACGCCTACCGATACTCAAGCGGTCGCATCTCCTGGATCTGATGCTTTCCGCGAGGGTGAAGTGGCTCGCGTAGAATTGCACGAAGAAGCAGCAGATGTTCAAAAAGAAGCATTTGTGCGTGAAGAAGTTAAGGTGAAGAAAGTTACTGAACAAGACACTGTCAATGCCCAAGAAACAATTCGAAAAGAAGAGTTAGATTTAGGTAAATCAGGCAACTTGAATACTGACCAAAGAAGTTAGGTTACGTTGAAAGTGTCTACTTATCTGATTCCTTAAACTGATAGCAGCATTAAGTCCTTGAATTTAATCGAGGGCTTATTTTTTATAAGAAAGAGATAAAGAGCGATTTTCGTTAAAAAGGCTGGAGTGCTAGATGTTTTAATTGTAGTAGCTTGGTTCGTTGCCAGGTTTCCATTTAATATTGCATCCAATACTGGGTTTTTGATCAAAATTTACAGACTTTCCACTTAAAGTTGCATCAATTGCTGCGCGCAAATCTTTACCAGTTACGGGTATGCCGTTACTCGGTCGGCTATCATCTAACTGACCGCGATAAACTAACTTATGGTCAGCATCGAATAAAAAGAAATCTGGCGTGCAAGCTGCAGTGTAAGCCTTAGCAACTTCTTGGCTTTCATCAAAGCATATGGGAAATAAAAACCCAGCTTCTTCCGCCATGACTTTTAATTGTTCCGGTGCATCATCTGGGTATTTATTGATATCGTTAGAGCTAATCGCCACGATTCCAAGATTGCTAGCAGCGTAGTCCTTGCCTATGTTTGCAAGTTCTGATTTGACGTGTTTGACAAACGGACAGTGCTGACAGATAAACATGACTAGCAGTGGCTTTCCCGCAAAACTTGATAGTGAAATTGTCTGTCCGCTTACGACATCTGGTAACTCAAAGTTTGGTGCTTGCGTACCTAAAGGCAACATAGTTGAAGCAGTTTTTACCATAACTAGAGTTGCTCCTGCACGTTTTGAATTTTATCTATATGGTAAAGTAAATATCTCAAGCGTGAATTGCACCTAATAATCTGGGGGATGTTGAAAAGCGCCGATGATTTGGTGCAGGTGTTGCGCGATCGCCAGTAATTTCATCTCGCACCACCGCTGACCGACTATTTGCATTCCGATGGGTAATCCATTTTCAGTCGAGCCAATCGGAATTACCACGACCGGATGACCTGTAAAGCTAAAAGGTATTGTATACGCACCTGATGCCATGAGATATGGGACGTTTTTCTCGTCAATTTCGATTGCTATTCCTGTAGGGCGGTGCGTAAATGCAGATGTCATCGTAACTGGGCATAGTAATGCATCGCATGCTTCAAGTTCGCGATCCATTTGCGCAGTTAAGCGATCGCGTTCGGCGAACGCGGCAAAATAGTTTTTGAGATTTGCGTTGAAAAACGCTGACAAGCCAATTTTTTTAGCAACATTACTTTGCTGACGTAATCTGCGATCGCATTGTGCAGTTGCTTCGCGCTACATCAAAGAAGACGAGTCGCGCGCAAAATCAAGATTAAACGGTTGCTGGTGTGGTGAAATATAAGCAAAAAGTGCAAATGGAATCCACTTTTCCACAATAATCTTAGTCTCTATTAATTTTTGAGCAACGGACTGGAGTGCAGCTTTCATTGTTTGCGCAACTGGATACAAATCGATTTCATCTGTCCAAGCAAGACGGAGATTGTGAAAATTCGGTGTATCGAGTGGAATTGGTGGAACTTCTGGTTGACGCGGATCAGCCCCAGCAATTAATGAGAGGACTCATAGACACTTACTAACCCGTCGCTTCGTATGATAGGGTAAAAGATTTGTTACTATGCGCCCAAAACTCATGGCTACACAGACAACTTATCAGTACAAACCACTGTATAAGCCTAACCAATTGCTTTATGGTACTGGGCAAACCGCAGTTGTTACAGGATGGACCATGAAACAGGCGATCGCCAAAAAACTCCATCCCCACGAATATGCAGCGATCGGACAGTTGTATTCTCCTACACGCGGTATTAGTTTCCTAATTCGTAATTTACTTGCTAACCCTCATGTCCGCTTTTTAGTCGTCCTCAATGCTACCAAAGAAGACAAAAATGCTGGTGCGGGAATCTGTTTATTAGACTTTTTTCGTTACGGCTTCGAGAAAGGTTACAGCGATACAGGACGCGAGACTTGGGTGATTCGCTCTGAAATTACAGGCTACATAGATATTGAAATTACAGCAGAAGCACTTGAAATATTAAGGGAAGCGATCGCCTATCAAGAAGCAAGTTCAATTAACGAAGCTGTATCTTGTGTGCGTTCTTTTGCTGCAAAAGATATAGAACCGTGGGGAGTCCCGTTAGAATTTCCGATTACTGAAGCTACACCTACTGTTCTACCAGGAGTACGTTACGGTCATCGCATTGAAGGAAAAACGATTGCTGAGACTTGGGTAAAAATCATTCATCGCATTAAAACAACGGGTACAATTCGACCCACAGGTTACGATGGGCAATGGCAAGAATTGATTGATTTAATGGCGATCGTCACCGATGAACCTGAAGATTTCTACTTTCCTGAACCGAATTATTTACCCTGTAGTAAAAACTTTATTCAAGAATACGTTTCCCAAATTTTAGACGACGCACCATATCAAGAAGGCGTGAAATACACTTACGGACAAAGACTGCGATCGCACTTCGGGCGCGATCAAATTGAACAAGTTATTCAAAAACTTATTAAAGATCTAGACTCAGCTAGAGCGGTTATGTCTTTATGGGATGTTGAAGATCATCAAGATAATAGCAGTCCCCCTTGTCTCAATCACATTTGGGTAAGAGTTATTGAGAATGAACTTTCTTTAACCGCAACTTTTCGCAGTAATGATATGTTTTCTGCATGGGCTGCAAACGCCATGGGATTGAGGGCTTTACAACGACATATTCGTAACGAAATTGCTTATCGGTCGGAACACAATTTACGCATGGGACCATTAATTACAATGAGTCAAAGTGCGCATATATATTCCGACTGCTGGGAAAATGCAGAGCAAGTAATTCAAACTGAATATCCTAAAATTTGCCAACAAAGAGATTACAACGATCCTTCGGGTAGTTTTGTTATCAATATTCAAGATAGTCAAATAGTTGTCGAACACATGACACCAGGAACCGGAGAAGTTGTCAACTGCTACTCTGGTAAATCAGCAACCCAACTTTATCGACAAATTGCCGCAGCTTGTCCAGCTTTACAAGTCGAACACGCAATGTATTTAGGAACCGAATTACAAAAAGCCGAAACGGCTTTATCTCTACAACAAGATTATCAACAAGATAAACCTTTTATACTTGTTACTTCGTACAAGTAAACATTATCTAACCATAAAGCATATTTGCTTTAAAAGCTGTATTAAGAACTATATCTATCAATATTTCAATTAGCGCTATGCTCTAGTAAACATGAGTATTCTAGGCAAATGTGGAAGTTTAAACTAGGAATCTTTAGGAAGCAAGATAGCTTTCCTCAAGTTTTATCGACAGAAGCAATGCGATTGAAAGTAACTATGGCTAAGGCTAAGCAAAAAGGCTTAGACCCACAATTTGAGTCAGAAGTCCAAGATATTATTAGGGATATGATAGTTTTGATGCCTTTCGCCAATCAATTTCGAGAACTAGGAAAAGCTGTACAATCTCTTTGCTCTTTAGAAGAATTGCTATCTGCTACTGAAATTAAAATAGAAGAGCAACGCATCTTATCACTCTACTTTGAATTAAAATCAGATAAGTCTTTTAAACGGTTTTATAAAGCCCTTAATCGGCAAGGAATATCAGAGTTACCATTCCTCAAAGATTAGACATAAAAAATTCACGTATTTCTTTACTTATTTTAAAATTTGTCCTATGTGGAATACTGAAAAATCACACTTTAGCCAGGGTAACAACCTGTGGCTGGTCTTGATATTTCCCTTTGCGAGCTTCATAACTCGTTGCGCAGGGTTCTCCCTCTAAAAAGAGTAACTGCACGACACCTTCCGACGCATAAATCCGACAATCTGCACTTGAAGAATTAGAAAATTCTAAAGTTAAATGACCGCGCCATGCAGCTTCGGCAGGAGTTAGGTTAGCTATAATACCACAGCGCGCGTATGTTGATTTACCAATGCAAATAACTGTAATATTTTCGGGAACTGCTAATTTTTCCAATGCAACTCCTAAACCGTAAGAGTGGGCGGGCAAAATAAAATAACTACCGTTACTATCTGTATGCAGTTGCGTTGGTTCTAAATTCTGAGGATTAAAATTTTTGGGGTCGACAACAGTTCCAGGAATATGACGAAAGATCCGGAACTCAACTGGTGAAAGTCGAATATCGTAACCGTAGGAAGACAGACCATAGCTAATTACAGGTCTGAATAACGTAGTTTCCTGTACTTGTCGAATTAAAGTCGGCTCAAAAGGTACAATCATACCCTTCTGCGCCATGTGTGAAATCCAAACGTCGTTTTTAATCACAGTTTTCTAAATAATCGCAACCGAAATACTATAGCAAGGGTCAAAGGTCACAGATCAGAGGTTAGAGTTACGAAGACATTTGAAGCAATTGCTAAATATTTTGTATAAGTAGGTGGGCATAATTAAATATCACATACAACATTTATCGGGTAATAGGTAATAAATACTGCTTGCCCAATGACCAATTACCAGCCTTAAAGTTCTATTCATTTTTACCCACTTACTTAGCTATTGAGCTGTTATATTACGGTCTGTCGCTTCTGCGCACTTGCGTAATTTGATCGGCAACATCAAGTAGTGGTTGCGGCATTTCGGGTCCTGTGAGAATAATATCTACATGACCAGGGCGTTTATCTAACAAAGCTAAGACTTCTTCTAGCTCAATCAAACCAAAATTAATCGCTAAGCTTAACTCATCTAATACAACTAAAGAATATTTGCCCTCTAACACAACTTGCTGTGTATGTTGCCACAATTGACGTAACGATTGGTTTTCAGCGTCGTCTAACTGAGGTGTATCGATGTAGCGTGGCAAGTCGCAGCGAATCCAATCCAAATGCTGTCCTAGCCGCGTTGGGTGCTCGTGTCCTTGATTAATTCCACCTTTGAGGAACTGCACTACTAAAACTGGAGTTCCTTGTCCAGCAATTCGTAACGCTTGCGCCATCACATTTGTAAAAAAACTGCGGTGCGAGCAAGTAAATACTTGCACCAACCCTTCTACTGGATAGGGTGAACCGCAAGTCGAATTTAAAGCTGGATTTTCAAGCTGGGCAACCATAGCACGATTTAGAATGAGGTGTGAGGAATAACAGCCAGATATATAGCGTACTTCTTCTGTTTGTCCTTTAATAAAACACTAGATATGCTTTTACGTCAACTGGCACAGAGTAGTAGTTTAACTCAATATGTAGCGATCGCACTGCTTTCGCCAACACCAGATGTGCTGTATTCTAATCAAGGTCTTATATAGCAATACCAATGTCCTGGCAACGTCCAGATCGCAGACAACCGCATCAAATGCGTCCTCATAGCTTTGAACTTGGCTTTACGCGCTTCGCAACTGCATCAGTCCTTGCGAAATGTGGCGATACCCAAGTCCTATGTAACGTCTCTATTCAACCAGGAGTCCCCAAATTTTTAACCGACTCTGGTCGAGGTTGGTTAACCGCAGAATATCGCATGCTTCCTGGTGCAACTCCCCAGCGGCAAGAACGCGAATTTATGCGACTTTCAGGACGTACTCAAGAAATTCAGCGACTGATTGGGCGCAGCTTGCGTGCTGCCCTCGATTTTGAAGCCTTGGGAGAACGAACCGTGATGGTTGATGCGGATGTATTGCAAGCTGACGCAGGAACTCGTACCACAGCGATTAGTGGCGGCTTTGTAGCGTTAGCGCACGCGATGGATAAGTTATTACAACAGGGAGTTTTGACGCGATCGCCGATCGTTCACCAAGTCGCAGCCGTTTCGGTAGGATTGTTGCAAGGTGAACCTTTCTTAGATTTAAACTACGTTGAAGACGTCGCTGCTGAAGTTGATTTCAATGTTGTCATGAACGAGAATCTCGGCATTATCGAAGTCCAAGGAACCGCAGAATCAGGAACTTTTAACCGAACTCAGATGAATCAAATTATGGACTTTGCCGAAAAAGGTATTCAAGAATTACTAGAAGCACAACGTCAGGTACTGGGTATGAAATTTTGAAAAAATAGAGAGTAGTTGATTCCAGTTGTCACACTTTTCAGTTATTATTTATCATAATGGAAATCTGTGCAATTTTTTTAAAACACGAGATAATTCAAATATTAAACATTTAAATATAAGATTAACTATACACCCTACTGCCGCAAAAAATATCAGCTTTTCATAGAAAGTAATTTTTCAGATAGGAGTGAGAGTTAGAGTATTTATTAACATCCACTCGATTAACTAATACAGAATATAGAGAAAAATTAAGAATA
The DNA here is from genome assembly GCF_002939305.1 of Chroococcidiopsis sp. TS-821. Taxonomy (NCBI): domain Bacteria; kingdom Bacillati; phylum Cyanobacteriota; class Cyanophyceae; order Chroococcidiopsidales; family Chroococcidiopsidaceae; genus Chroococcidiopsis; species Chroococcidiopsis sp. TS-821. Next base: position 134,979 of record NZ_MVDI01000010.1, read on the forward strand.
TTTGCATTTACAGCAGCATGCAACTGCAGTTTTCTATAACTGAAACTCAGGCACAGTCGTACTTTTAGCCTTTACTTGTTATGTCTTAATTCAATTTACCCGACCGTTCTCGCCTACCAATATCTTTGAGACAATTAGAGTCTCATAAACGCCATCAACAAACTGATAATAATCAGCACAAGGGAGACAACTTTATGAAATTGGCTTACTGGATGTATGCAGGTCCAGCCCATATTGGTACGCTGCGCATCGCCAGTTCGTTTAAGAATGTCCACGCTATTATGCACGCTCCATTAGGCGACGACTACTTTAACGTGATGCGATCAATGCTAGAACGCGAAAGAAATTTTACTCCAGTCACTGCGAGTATCGTCGATCGCAACGTGCTAGCGCGTGGTTCCCAAGAGAAGGTAGTCGATAACATCACGCGCAAAGATGCAGAAGAACATCCCGACTTAATTGTGTTGACGCCGACTTGTACATCGAGCATTCTGCAAGAAGACTTAAATAACTTTGTCGAACGCGCCTCCATCGAAGCCAAAGCTGATGTGATGCTAGCCGATGTTAACCACTATCGCGTTAACGAACTACAAGCGGCGGATCGGACTTTAGATCAAATTGTGCAGTACTACATCAATAAAGCTCGTCGTAAAGACGAATTACCCGCAGGTAAGACCGAAAAACCCTCAGTCAACATTATCGGGATTTCTACGCTTGGTTTCTACAATCAGCACGACTGTACTGAGTTAAAGCGACTGATGGCTGATTTAGGAATTGAAGTCAATGCCATCATTCCCGAAGGCGCTTCGGTTCGCGAATTAAAGAATTTACCCCGCGCTTGGTTTAATTTAGTGCCATATCGCGAACTGGGTTTAATGACGGCGCGATATCTAGAGCAAGAATTTGGGATGCCGTATGTTGATATTACACCGATGGGTGTCGTAGAGACAGCCCGATGCATTCGCAAGATTCAGCAGGTCATTAACGCCCAAGGTGCGGATGTTGATTACGAAGAGTTTATTGAAAACCAAACGTTGTATGTTTCGCAAGCAGCATGGTTCTCGCGTTCGATTGACTGCCAAAACTTAACAGGAAAAAAAGCTGTGGTGTTTGGTGATAATACGCACGCGGCGGCGATGACGAAGATTTTGGCGCGAGAAATGGGTATTCACGTTGTTTGGGCAGGAACTTACTGCAAATACGACGCAGATTGGTTCCGCGAACAAGTCAGTGAATATTGCGATGAAGTCATTATTAGCGATGATAACGGCGCGATTGGTGATGCGATCGCTCGCGTCGAACCCGCAGCAATTTTTGGTACGCAAATGGAACGTCACGTGGGTAAGCGACTGAATATTCCTTGCGGTGTGATTGCAGCCCCAATTCACATTCAAAACTTCCCGATTGGTTACAAGCCTTTCTTGGGTTACGAAGGCACAAATCAAGTTGCCGATTTGGTCTACAATTCGTTTACTTTAGGCATGGAAGATCACTTGCTCGAAATCTTCGGCGGGCACGATACGAAGGAAGTGATTACCAAAGGAATTTCTGCGGATTCAGACTTGACTTGGAACAAAGAAGCGCAAGCTGAATTAAATAAAGTTCCTGGTTTTGTGCGGGGTAAAGTCAAACGCAACACCGAAAAATTTGCCCGCGATCGCGGTTTAAGCGAAATTACACTCGAAGTGATGTACGCGGCGAAAGAAGCTGTCGGTGCCTAAGTTAGGGGTGGGCTTTTGCCCACTCTATGCTGCTATTGCTCCAAAAACAAGACAACCTAAGGCAATTCGGAAAACGAGTGGTAGTTTAAAGACGCTGGCGATAATGACAACAATGGTTGCGGCGATCGCACTTCCGGTTGTTTGTGGTGTTTGGCTCAAATCAACAATACCGCTGATTGCCATGACGAGAATTACAGCAAAGGGAATGTGATGTATCCGCGCCGATTGGTATTGGTTTTGCTGCCCAAACGCCGAGGCTACACATTAGGTAGGTACCTAAGCCAGATAGTAGAATGATGAGCCAGATGTTCATGTTAACGAACTACAAAGACGCAAAGGAAGGATTATTGATTTGGTAAAAGCGCTACTACGGCTGCAATTGTGAGGATAGACAAGAGGATACTGAGGGTACCGATACTTTGGAGGGATAGTACTAGGACAATACCTGCAAGTATTGTGAAGATTGTTTGTTGATTCCAGCTTTTGATGTTATCGGTGAGAAGGCAAATAAACAAGCTAGGGAGGGCAAATTGTAACCATTGTGCTGGGATTTGTTGTCCTAGTTGACAGCCGATCCACGTGTTGAGAACCCAAAAAAGCCAGCAAAATAGTGATTATTTCCCCGAAGGAAACTTAACCCCGGTCCTTGACCCCTGCTATAGCCTAATCTTTAGGGTATTTTCTAAACGGTTCGCCAATGACAGTTTCTTTTGATGGTTCTTTTGGTGTTGCTGCTGGAAATTCTAAAGGTTCGCCAAAAATTGTCTCAATGGCTGTATCGCGGGTTGAAGTTTGCTCTTTAAACGGCTTAGCTTCCGGTTTCGGTTGCAATACAGGTTTTTTTGTTTCTTGTATTGGTGTAGAAGCTACTCCTAAGCGAATTTGAATTTGCGGTCCCGATTGTGCTAAACGAATCGTGATGCCATCAACGACAGGCATTTTTGTAATGCGTTGGTCATCAATAAAAGTGCCATTCGCACCTAAACTCACAATTTCCCAGTTGCCATTACGACACTGTAGCTCGATGTGTTTGCGCGAAACAACGGCGCTATACAATACCACGTCGTTATCGGTTGCACGTCCTACGCGGATAACAGATTCGTCAGTGAATGTCCAATTTTGAATCGGTGTCGAGTGCAGCGGATGCAGCAGAATGAGTGTAATCACTTTGGTAAATAGAAATCAAGATGAACTAGGATATTTGAAATAAGAAAGTGACCAAATCTCCCTTACCAAGGGCGATGCGATCGCCTGCCCGCAAACGATGGCGATCGCCTGGTTGTAATGGTCTGCGATTGATGTAAGTTCCGTTAGAACTACCGACATCTTCGATATAGTAAGCATCGCCTTCAACGTGAATATCCGCATGAATCCGCGAGACAATTTCTGAATTAGGAAATCCAGAAACATCAATATCAGGAGGAACCCGATCGTTGGGCTTACCGATGTGAATTACAGCTAGATTTTGCGGTAATTCTACACTCGTATTCGTTTGGACGTGTAATAGTTTGATAGTTTGCTGCTGTAATTGTGTTTTAAAACTACCACTTGTTGCAGCACTATCTGGTTGTGTCGATTCAGGTGATTCAGTTTGCGACGTAGGTGTTTCGGCTAAATAACTTTGACTAGATGTTTCCGCACCCGATTGCGCGCTAATTACCAAGCGCTGCGGTTCGACGAGTGGCTCAGGAGTTTCTAGTTCTGGTATTTCTGCTCCCATATCCGTACCAATATTACCTGCAAAAATTTCTTCTGTTGCCCGACTTGCCTTTAAGTTGAAACCGCATTGACCGCAGAAGCTCGCATCTGTTTGTACTGTCGCGCCACAATTAGGACAAGTCGCGGTTGCAGGTAAAGGAGTATAGCAAGCCTCGCACGTTTGCGCTCCATCGGGGTTCGAGTGATTACAGTTAGGACAGACAATCATGAATATCTTTCCATCAAAATTGAACGTCGAGATTGCTTAACCGAATATATTACGTCAAATTCTAATAGCTTTCTTTATGACTCAGCAGCCGTAGAAACTTGTAACTCTTCCCCTGCGCTTCGATCGAGTAACCACCACAGTTCCCCTTGCGGTTGAATTAAGCGACTAGGATAGCTAAAATCATCCGCGTTTGGTGCAAAAACTTGTGCTAACGCAGGTTTTTTGTCTGCACCGGCAACAACAAACATGACACACTGCGCGTGATTAATCAACGGTACAGTAAATGTAATTCGCGGTTCTTCCTGCTTATTTCCCACTGCAATCCAGCCACGGGCTTTTAAAGCTTCTGTATGCGGAAACAAAGACGCGGTATGTCCATCGCCTCCCATTCCTAGCAAAATAATGTCAAATACAGGAAACTCTTCACTACTAATTTGAAAGAACGCTTGCAGATGTTCCTCATACTTACGGGCTGCAGCTGCAGGATCGGCTTCATCCGTCGGAATTGGGTGAATGTTTGCTTCTGGAATGTTGACGCGATTTAACCAAGCTTGGCGTGCCATTAATTGGTTGCTATCAGGATGGTCTGGTGGCACATAACGTTCGTCACCCCAAAATACGTGAATTTTTTCCCAAGGCAGCTGTTGTGCGGCGATCGCTTCATACAAAGGCTTAGGTGTACTTCCTCCAGATAACGCAATTGTGCACGTTCCGCGTTCGGCGATCGCATTTGTCATTTTTGCAACTGTTAATTGCAGCGCTCGCTCAATTAATGCTGGCTTATCTGATAAAACTTCAACTTTTTTCATTGCCTTATATTAATTTGATTGTCCAGCATTAACATACCGGAACTTTTGAATTTTAGTTTTATATTATTTTTTGTTTATTAAACGATATCTCTTTTTATATTTCTTTGTCTAACACAACAATATATACTCTTTGTTGCAAACCAATGATTCATCAAGCAGAGTATGCAAAAAATCCTAAATTTTTGCCTCAGTAATATCACTTAAAAAGCTTGTTATCTGTTTTATACAATTCAGCGTGAGCTATACAAATCCACTTCAAGAACATTTAATCGTCTTTACGCGCTATCCTGAACCAGGAAAAGCAAAAACAAGATTAATACCGCACTTGGGAGCCGTAGCAGCCGCGCAGCTACAAAGGCAAATGACTGAACATACACTTTTGCAAGTAAGCAAATTAGGCGATCGCTCACTAACAGTAGAGGTGCGCTTTGTTGATGGTAATTTAGAACTCATGCAACAATGGCTAGGCACTGATATTGACTATCAACCCCAAGGTGAAGGTGATTTAGGTGAGCGAATTAAACGCGCTTTAGCTGCGGCTTTTGCACGCGGTAGTCAAAAAATTATTACTATTGGTACTGATTGCCCAGGTATAACCGCAAAGTTACTGGTAACAGCTTTTGAGCAACTACACGAATATGACTTGGTTCTTGGTCCAGCCATCGATGGTGGATATTACTTGATCGGTCTTAAGCGATTGATTGCAGAACTCTTCGATGATATTGCTTGGGGAAGTGATGTCGTTTTGCAACAAACGCAAGCAATCGCGCAACAGCTTAACTTATCGGTTGCACTGCTTCCTCCTTTAGCAGATGTCGATCGCCCTGAGGATTTAGTTGTGTGGGAAGAGATACAGAGCAGAGGGGCAGAGGGGCAGAGGGGCAGGGGAGAAATAATTTAAACTACTTTCAGCTAATAGCTTCTAACTACTGATTTGGGAAATTGGCGTTGCAAAGCTGGAAACACAGGACAAGGCGGGCGAGTTTCAAAATTTTCTGGTTTACTCCAAGCAAAGGGCGCTTTTAGGGCGGCTGACATCCACAATAAACGCTTAGCACGTGTCATGGCAACATAGAGTAAACGATATTCTTCCGCAGTTTTGAGTTGTTTGGCTTGCTCGCTTGCTTTAGTAACATTAGGTAACGGAAATTCTTGATGCAGTGCAGCGCGAATTTGAGCGCGCGCGACTTCTGCTAGCGTAAAGTCACCTAGAAACTTAGTTTGCGGTGGTATCCAAAAATTACCAGGAATCAAATTTTCGTGTAAAAACGGGATGAAAACAGCGTCCCAATCTAGCCCTTTGGCTTTGTGCATCGTAACGATCGTTACTTGACCAGGGCGAGTGTAGCGCGCCTCCACTTCTTCGGTTTCGACTGGCTCAAAGCGCTCGGAACTGACGATTTCATTCAAGACAAATATTGCCTCACTCAAACTATTACCAGTAATTTGTCGTGCGATGCGTTCAGCGAGTTTATCAGCTGTAGCGAGTTCGGCTTGGTCGTATTTGAGTTCAGAAGCAACGAAAGCAATCAGTTGGTAGTAGGGGAGTTCCATGCGCGCACGCAGCATACTACAGCACAAGTTACGTGCTTGTAGCGCCGCCTTTGATGGTGAGGGATCTAATGGTCCTGGATAAAGAAATTGTTCGGGAACGCTTGCCAATGCATTGAGATCCTGTGTAGGGATTAGCTGACGCTGGACGAGAACTTCTAGCGCGGCTTTGAGGTATTCAGAAGAATGCGGGCGATCGAGAAATTGCAGAATTGCCAGAATTTCTGCGGGAACGTGCGAGTGGCGATCGCTTTCTGATACTTCATAAAGTGGTATTTTATGTTCGCGACAAATCGGTGACAGTTTTTGCACTAACCACCGTCCTTGGCGGTTCTCGCGTACCAAAATTGCGACACTTCCGTTGGGATTTTCGGTAAATAGCTCTACCAAGCGTTTGCCGATTAGTTCTGCGGTGTGGTGGATGTCGCGCGGGGTATATAGTTCCAATCCGCGTCCGATTGGTGCGGGGTTCGCATCCGGTTGCGGATCGCTGGCGGCGACGGGTCGAATTTGCTGTAACCGAAACGGAAGCGCAGCAGATTGACGTTCGCTTATTTTGTTTTGATAAGCGCGATTTACCCAATTCAAAGCAAAATTTGCAGCTTCAATAATAATTTGGCTACTGCGTCCTGCTTGATCCATTGTTGCCAACCGGTTTTGCGTCTCGCACTCTTCACAAAATTGGCGAAAATAAATTGGGTCAGCAGGTGTAAACGTCGAGTTAATTGCTTGGTTAGGATCGCCGACACGAATCAAGTGCGGAGAATCTGGAGTATTTGGATCAGTTGCTAGAATTTCTAACAATTTGGTTTGTAACGGCGTAGAGTCCTGCGCTTCGTCTTCAAATACGGCAAAGACTTGGTTTTGCTCGAATTTACAAGCACTGGGGTTTTCTAACACGCGCAGCGCCGCGAGAATCATGTCATCGTAGTCGATCAAGTCGCGCGATCGCATCAAATTTTCATACTGTTCGTACAACCCTGCGGCTATTTCTAAAATTCCATAGTCGTCGCTTGTTTGCGTGCTTAGTTCGCGTAGCTGTTGCGGTTGATACCCCGAACTTTTGGCTTCGTGAATCGCGATAGCCGCCAAATCGGGTAAGACTTCGGTTCGCAGTACCGATTGACGCCGTAACCTTTCGGTTTCTTCACCATCAAAGTACAATCCTTCGAGTAACCGAGAATAACGTCGCGGATGATTCGCAATCCATTGTTCCACACACGTCCGAATTAACCGATGTCCTTGATTAGGTGTAATTAAGGTCGCATTTTCTAGCTGTAATCCAGATAATTCAGGATGACGCGTGGCAATATTTAAAGCAAGCCCGTGCAGCGTGTGGACGACAAACCCTGTGGGTGGTAATGATAATTCTTCACGCAGGTATTTGCGCACTTTGGCTTTAATATTAGCTGCAGCTGAACGCGTAAACGTGACAATCAAGATCTGTCGTCGGGCGTGCAGTTGGTAACGCGCGATCGCTAGCGCCGCCGCCGCCGCCATTCCTGTAGACTTTCCCGCACCAGGAACCGCACTAACTGCCAAAGCACCACCCTGCCAATCAGCCATTTGCTGTTGTCCAGAACGCAAGCCGTTTCTAATGCGCTCCCAAGCTGTAGTGCGGAGTGCGCGTGCAGGAGATTGTAATGATAATTCGGATTCGGTGGAAGTAAAATTAGCGTCTGGCATTTTTCATGAGTCGGTAAGAGCTAGGGCTGCTAACCTTTAACCAGCGATCGCGCCCTCTCTTTTTATTACACTGATAGTTTATAAATGACAAATTCTAAACCTTCCCACTACTTTGCACTGATAGCAGTCATCTTACTAGGTGGGCTGCTGCGGTTTTGGCATTTGGATTTAAAACCTATCTGGCTAGATGAAATCATTACAGCGTTATTTAGTCTGGGGCGAAACTACACGGATGTTCCGTTAGATGTTGTATTTCCTGTAGAACGCTTGTCGCAAGTTTTCAGTTTTAAAGCAGCGCTGACTTGTCCTCAGATTGCGGCAAACCTTGCTACTTACTCAGTACATCCACCACTATTTTTTTGTTTAAACCATAGTTGGATACAAGCACCGTTGGTCGGGATGATGCATCAAGACTGGATATGGAGTTTGCGATCGCTTTCGGCTTTGTTTGGTGTAATTGGTATCGCGGCAATTTATTGGCTCAATGCAATCGCTTTTTCGCGCACTGCGGGAATTACTGCCGCAGCTTTGATGGCTGTCTCGCCTTATGCTGTTTACTTATCGCAAGAAGCACGACACTACACACTACCAATACTTTTAATTACTCTCTCTCTTGTGGGATTCGTACAAATTTACAAAGATTTACTACAACAAAACTTACGTTATTCTGTTTGGCTTGGATGGACTGCGGTAAATTGTCTTGGTTTTTACACCCATTACTTTTTTATCCTGGCGTTCGTTGCACAAGTCGTTACTTTACTCGCATTCATGTACTCGCAACGCCGCAGTCTACCGCGTCACAGCCTGTTAGTAACAACTCTGTCAATCTTATTTGTTGTCGCTAGCTTTACTCCATGGCTGCTCGCGATGACGAGTCATTTTAACCGTTCGGAAACAACGTGGTTGCCACAGCTGAATTATTTTGCTCCTATTTATCAAACGCTTGCGAGTTGGGTGCTGATGCTGATTGCATTACCCGTGGAAAATCAACCCTGGTGGATTGCAGTTCCTTCTGGTTTGGTAATGCTAGTGTTGAGTCTTTGGACCGCGCGGTTTGTTTTCAAAGGATTAAAACAACTATGGCATTCGCCTACAACACGTTTATCGACACTAATGCTGTTGAGTTTTACAACGATTGTCTTATTAGAATTTTTTGCGATCGTTTATTTTCTGGGGAAAGACATCACAATCGCGCCGCGTTATAACTTTGTTTATTACCCTAGCTTTTGTGCGTTAGTCGGGGCTAGCCTTGGCGTTCAAAATTTTCGGTTCAAACTACAAGCGAAGTACATTGTTATCGTTTTTGGGCTAGTTAGTTCTCTTTTTGTGGTGAATAACTTAGCTTTTCAAAAACCATTTAATCCTCAACTTGTTGCTCAAAATATGAATTTGGAACCTGCTACGCCACTAATGATGGTGGTAGGTTATGCAACTTATCAAGATGTAGCTTTAGGGTTAAGTTTTGCTTGGGCACTAGAAAAAATCAGAAGCGATCGCGTTCCCACAAATTTGGCTTTTTTCGCGCGATCGCCTGGCTATGAATCTGTTTGGCAAAAGCTTTCCGCAGCGCCAATACCCGACACCACTACAGTTAACTTGTGGGTAGTTGCTTCGGGATTAAGACGCCGCGACTATCCAGCACAGCTTACTGTTTCTCACAAACAATGTCAGATTGATACAACACAACACTACCGCATCGGTATTCCTTATCAACTTTATCGCTGTCATTCGTAATTTCTACTGCTCAAGATTCAAGAAGCATCTTGCTGCTGCGCTTTGAGATCGCGTTCCATCTGCGCCATAATCGCGTTTCGCACCCATTCCGACTTATCGGGAAGCGATCGCACGTACTTATCAACTTCTACAGGTAAACGAATCGCCAATGGAGACGCCGCTAACTCCATACGATGCTTTACAAACTTTTGTGGATTTCCCCCTTCTTTTGCCATATTTTTTAATGTTTACGATAGATCTTATTATGATACAATATTATTTATGAGTTGAAAGCCAGAGGAACAAAGTTACCAGCTTTCCCTTCCTCTGGCTAAACCTCAAAACATAACGTATACAGGAGGTTTACAGAAACTAACGTACGCACAAGGTTTACAGATACAGAAACTCATGTCCACGCGATGTCTCTAGAAACCAATGTATACAGGAGGTATATAATGCATTTTACCCAATCATCCGATTTTGCGATCGCTTCAGCAGAAATAAATCAATATTTTTCCGCACAGATTCAAAAAACACAGCTTGACCTCAAGCCACTGATCGCCAAAAAGATTAAAGTGGAGCGCGTCGGGTTTACGCGTAACGCCTCGAATACTCCGTATATCGTCTACCGAGTCGGAGAACGTCGCTGCTGTACGTTCGTCAAACGCAAGGTAATGACATCGTTAATTCAAAAGCTGCTAAAACTCACGCATGGTATTACTGAGTCAATTCGCAGCCTCAGGGTCAACGCATCAGGAGGACTGCAAGTCAAAACGATGTCAGATATAGTCTGTATTGAGCGTCGTTACGTAGTGAAGTTTTTAGAGAATTACAATACTGTAGCGTTAGAGTCCATTGCTCCTACTACAAATTGTGAGTGTAATGACCAAGACAGAATGTGCGTTCATGCGGTCGCGCGTTTATTTGTAACGTTAGGCGATCGTCTTCCTAGTTTCAGCTTTTTAACCGAAGCACCGATTCAGCCTTTACACCGTACGTATCAAGCTTACGCAAAAACATAAAAGCAGTCACGCAGAACTAGCAAGAATCTTTTTGGCAGCATAGGTGAACGCGACAACTCGAATTGTTACGCTAGCTCGATTTTCCCCAAAAAACGACTTAGACTACAAATAGAGACTTATTCTGTAGTCAAAGCTACAGCTTGCTAAAAAATATTATGGTAGAGACATCAGTACTACCCTTAGAGGCTACTTCTCCTGCACACATTTGCCCCTTCGATCAAGCGTGTAGTTATCTAGAGCAAGCAGCCAAAGAATTGCAACTCGACCCAGGCTTATTAGCTGTTCTCAGTCATCCCCGTAAAGTCGTCACGGTTTCCGTTCCCGTGAAACTAGATAGCGGTGAAGTGCAAGTCCTTGCCGGACATCGAGTACAGCACAGTGATGTTTTAGGACCTTATAAAGGTGGAATTCGCTATCACCCAGCGGTAACACTACGTGAAGTATCAGCCTTGGCGATGCTGATGACATGGAAATGCGCGCTACTAGGAATTCCCTATGGCGGTGCTAAGGGAGGAATTGCAATCGATCCAACTCGTTATAGCATCGGCGAGTTAGAGCGAATTACGCGGCGTTATACTAGCGAACTAATCAAAGATATTGGTCCCGAAGTAGACATTCCTGCGCCTGATATGGGAACTTCCGCCCGCGAAATGGCTTGGATTATGGATACTTACTCAGTCAATGTCGGTCATGCGGTTCCAGGGGTAGTTACAGGTAAGCCCATTTCAATTGGCGGTTCGAGAGGACGCGAACAGGCGACAGGACGGGGAGTCATGATTGTTGTGCGAGAAGCTTTAGCAGCGCGTGGTAGATCGCTAGTCGGAGCCAAAATTGCCATTCAAGGTTTTGGTAACGTTGGTAGCGCCGCAGCATTATTACTTCATGAAGCCGGAGCGAAAATTATTGCGGTTTCAACAGGTTCTGGCGGTCTCTTTGCGGAAAAAGGTTTAGATATTCCAGCGTTGAAAAAGTATGTCGCAGCAAACCGCAAGCGAATTTCTGGATTTACACCAGGAGAACCGATTACCAATGCCGAATTATTAACTTTACCCTGCGATGTACTAATTCCGGCGGCGTTAGAAAATCAAATTACCGAAGAAAATGCCCATCAAATCCAAGCATCAATTGTGGCAGAAGCGGCAAACGCACCCGTAACATTAATGGCACATAAGGAATTAGAAGCACGGGGCGTCACTGTGTTACCGGATATCTTGACGAATGCTGGGGGAGTTGTTGTCAGTTACCTAGAATGGGTGCAAGGACTTTCTTATTTATTTTGGGACGAACAGCGCGTTAATCGGGAGATGGAAGCATTGATGGTAAATGCTTATCAGCAGGTTATCAAACAATCGCAGAAGCGGCAAGTTCCATTACGGTTAGCTGCCTATACTTTAGGCGTGGGTCGTATTGCCCAAGCACTAAGCGATCGCGGTTTGTATCCCTAGTCATAAATAACGAAGTGTTTGTCTGCATCAGCCTGTGGGAAAACTAAACCTGAAGACTATTTGGTTTAGCTCGCTTCACGTGCTTCAGGAACTTCCATGCTGATTCAAGCAGATACCTCATCAACCATTGAAACTACGGCAGAAAATTGCAGCTACGTTATGGTCAGCGCGGCAATTCATAGTTTGCTCCGCAACTTTGACAGCGAAACTGCAATAGAGGCTTATTCAGACTTTAAAGAACGTCGGCAACGTGCTGATGAGATCTTGTTTGACCTTGTGGGTCAGCATCCCCAACTATTCTACATTCGTCGCATAGGCACGGGGCAAGAACCAGGAGAAGAAATTTGGAGCTTAACCGTAGCAACCGATAGGGACAACGAGCAATTTCCTGTAGAACTTGAAGCGCGGGGGAAAACGTTGGGATTTAAAGCCGCAGTTCCTTCTGATGGCAGTGTTTTAAGGTTGTTGTCCTGTAGATTACTACCCAAAGCGGCGGGGCAAAGTGATGGTTATACTGCGCGTTACTGTTTGCGTTTGTTACCGCATTATCGACACCGTATCGGAATTCCGAGTGCGATTCAAACGCGTATGGCAACTATGCCTATTTGTGGAGAACACGTACCGACACAAGACCAGTTAAAAGCTTGGGAAGCATTTTTAAAAATTGAGGAAAAAATTGCTCAGGCACGTCAGTTTTGCGTATCTTTTGTAGCTCACAACTACGGAGCAGCGACAAGACAAATTACCTTTGAAATTGACGTTACCTCAGCTACTCTTGACGGTTCTAGTGAAGCCTTACTCGACATAGATGACTTCTGGAAACGGGTAAAACAAGCAAGACATGAAGATCTCAAACTTTTTGAGAATGCTCCTACTGAGAATAATCGCAATAATTGCCAATTAGGAACAATCGAGGAGGTTGACCCCGACAGTAGTACTATCCGCGTGAAACTAGAGCGCGAATTTGCTGAATATTTAATTGCCGGAGAATATCAACTACCAACTACAGGTTATTTGGTGTTTCAAGCCCGTGGAGAAATTGCTCAGATTAAGCGTAAGAAAAAAGCTTTAGAAGCACTTCATAAAGGGCATACTCAGAATCCCTACTTGGGCAATTTTTTATTCGATGCTAGGCTTGCTAGACCATGCGATACGCTTATTCAACTGCAACCACAAGATCTGCTATTGCCCTCTGCTAACCTCAATCAGCAAAGAGCCGTAGAAACTGTGCTTTCCGCGCCCGATCTCGTTTTAATCCAAGGTCCACCTGGTACTGGCAAAACTACCGTCATTGCTGAAATTTGTTATCAGGTTGCTCGTCAGGGTGGACGTACATTGATTACCTCTCAAGCAAATTTAGCAGTGGACAACGCCCTGAGTCGATTGATCCACAACCCAGCTATCCGCGCTGTCCGCAAGGGCAATAGAAATTCTGTTGGTGAAGAAGGACTACCCTTTCTAGAAGATCGCGTTATTGGTACATGGCTGCAAAATACAGCAAATGATTGCGAAAAAAATCTCAAAATGCAGCTAGATAATGTAGAAGTTTTTCGTCGATTGCTGGCATCATCAACGCGATTTACGGCGTATTCAAAAGCAGAAGAAGCACTGATACAACAGCAGCATCGCCAAGCACATTTAGAATCAATCTGCTCAAGTCAAGCTACAGCCCATGCAGCCGCCGCCGCCGAACTACGGCTGAGCACGTCTTTAAAGTCGGAATTAGATAATCTAGTTGCGGCTATGCCTTCAGTGAACTGGCGTGACCCTGCGATTGTTGATTTATTGGCACATCTTCAGCCTTATGCCAGCCAAGATAGTTCGCTACGAAGTTTCACTGCAAGTGTACAAGCAGCAGTAAATCTCGCGACTGAAGTTAGTCTCACTCCTCCTGCATGTGGAATATTTGGTCTTGCAGCTTGGTTACAGGACACAGTAGGAGTATGGGCACGTGAGACGCAAACAGCGATCGCTTACGCTGATGATGTCGTTACAGCAATGACTAACGCCGAGTCAGCAGCACAAATTTACACTCAAAATTCCGCCTGTTTGGTTCGTCTCCAGCAAGATTGCCAAAACATGCTGGCAAATGAACAAACTTTGCAGCAGAAATTGCAGCAGCTACAAAACCGTCAATCTCAAATCAATTTTGCTGCTAGAGAATTTGCAGCTTGGCTGTCTTCAGCTTACTCAAACATCTTTAGCATACTCGCAAAATGTCTGCGACAGCGTCAAAACTTCACAGCTAATTCAATCGTATTGCCAGCAGCATTACTTACTCTTGCCAATGAAGAAGACTTTCGACCCTGGCAACAAAATTTAAACCAGTATCAAACTCAGTTTAATCGATTCGTTCAGCAATATCGTCAGTGGGATAAGGTTACGACTCTTGCTAGCGAACTCCAAGAGCTAATATTACAAGCGCCAAAGGTATTAGAGCACGCGCCCAGCCAAGCAGCAATTGATAGCGCAACAAATGCACTGCACAAAATTGACGATCGCAACCCTGCTACAGTACTTGAAAAGCTCATTTTATCCGCCCGTTCTAGTCTTAACGAAATTCAAACGCCACTAGGGTTTTGGGGTCGGTTACTCGAATGGTTACTTGTAAAAGCATCACAAATTCAGCAATTAGAGCCGATTGTTAAAAGACTCTACCAATACAATAGGCATTTTAAAGCAACAATTAAATTACAGGCGATCGCCAAACTTCATGCGATTCAAAGGCAAGCTCAAATTATTATTCAAGAAACTGAACCTAGTGAGTTTCAACCTGTTCTTGATTCTCTCACATCAGAAATTGTTGATAGCATAAACACAATTTTTCGGACAGGGCTAGACCAATTACAACAACAAACTAAGCTCGAATTTCAGCAGATCAAAGAAACCTTGACCGATTTACAACAATCCATTCACGATCGACAGCAAAAAATAGCCATTACCCAAGAACAGCTAGCAACTTCACAGCGCGAAGCAGATGTTCAGTTTCGTTTAATGGCTGCAATTGCAAAAGAGTTTACCCTGCTACCAAATTTACCCTTACAATTACAGGCTTTGGCTCAACAATGTCTCCTTAATTCAACAGATATTCTAGCCCACAAGTCGTACTTTTCGTCTAGGGTTCAGTTTTTGAGAAGTCATATTGAAAAACTCACAAGCTTAATTTCTTCTCTCGATCTTAATACAGTACTTTCAACGCTGAAAAATATAGTTGATATAGAAAATTTTCACCATCAAAAGCATACTAATAATACACTTTATCGACTCACAGAATCGCAAGCTCAACTACAAACAGTAGAAACCCAGTTACAGCAACAACTAGAGCAAATAGAACAAGAGCGTAGTTGGTGGCAATCAGCATACGAAGCAATTCCCGAACGCTTGAAGCCGATTCCTACTACTCACTTATTTAGTCCAGAATTCCTACATCAAGTCAAAACTCAGTTTGATACTTGGCAACAAGAACTTACTCAAGAAGAAGCTTATCTCAGACGATATCAGCACTTTGTTTCAGACTGGATTTCTAAACTACGTAACCCATCAGCACAAGACCAAAATGAATTAAGACAGATTTACCTCAATAATGCCAATGTCATTGGTATCACGTGCGTTCAGGCTGCAAGTCGAGAGTTTTCCGAAGAATTTCAAAATTTTGATGTTGTCATCATCGATGAAGTTAGTAAGTGTACTCCGCCAGAGTTACTGATTCCAGCTTTAAAAGGTAAAAAGTTAGTTTGAGTTGGCGATCGTCGCCAGCTACCACCTATGCTTGATACTCACTCTTTAGAAGAAGTTGCTCAGGCTTTAGGAAGTCCGCGAGATGAGCTTGAATTTTTAGAAGAATCATTATTTAAAAGACAATTTGAAGCAGCACGCGCCAGTATCAAACAGATGCTAAATGTTCAGTATAGGATGCATCCTCATATTATGGGAGCAATTAATCAGTTTTATGAAAACAAACTAGAATGCGGTATTCTCAAACCGGAAATACAACGCGCTCATAAATTAGCAGGGACTATTTTTCAAGAAAAACAACATATCGTTTGGATTTCCACACCTATTGGCAAAGGCTTTGAAGAACAACGTGATGGTCATTCATTCTTCAACCTGCGAGAAGTTGACATCATCGAAAAACTGTGTCGGCAAATAGAAGATGTATGGACTTCTAAAGTCGCAAATGGCAAACCTAAAAAAGAAATTGCTGTAATTACATTTTATGGCGCTCAGTTGCGAAAAATCGATCGGAGATTAGACGCTCAAGCTTTTCCTTCTTTACACATTCGTACTGGGACTGTTGACCGTTTTCAAGGAATGGAACGACCAGTGACGATCGTAAGTATGGTGCGCAACAATCGCGATGGAGATGTCGGATTTGCCAAAAAACCCGAACGAGTCAACGTGGCATTTTCGCGCGCGCAAGAATTGCTGATCGTTGTGGGGTGTCATGACTTGTTTACCCAGCAAGCAGGGCGATCGGGAAGTATGTATTTGAATGTTTCTCACGTTGTACGTCGTCACGAAGGATTTATAGATGTTTCGCGCATTCTCGGCTAAACCAATTGAGCCACAACTGCAAAAGTGGGTGGATGAAATTGAAGCGCAAAGTTCTGGGTTAACTGTTTTAGCAGCACGTCAATTTTGCTATAGCGTGTATCAAATTCCAGTAGAAGTGACTATTAGCGAACCGCGCAAATTCAATGTATTAGAAGAATTTGTGCTGCGTGCAGGTATTGAGCTTGACCCACCGCCAACGGAGGATGAATTAGCGACTGTATTAGGACTTGACTCGGTGTTCGTGCGCAATATTACAGCAAATCTGCGGGCTTTGCAAACACTGGAGAGTACACCCACAATTGCAGTAACTCCTCAAGGGCGACAATTCTATCAGCAGGGATCTGTACCACAGCCACCCACCAAAGTCCAAATTTATGCGATCGCCGATCCTTTGGTTGGAAACCTGACTTTTCAATTCGACTCGCTCAACGACATCATTTTCAATCAACTCGATTTAGCTAATTTCGTCACCTTAGAAAATCGCATTCCTGATATTTCATCCTTGCCACTCACAGAACTACAGCAATTTATTCAAGCGTCAGGGTTAGGACTACACGCACCAGAGTCAGGTAAAGCGATCGCAGCTTGTTGTGTAGTTACTCCCACACAAACACTTTGGCGAACAATGTCGCTGTTCGTCATCTTTGATGGACTTGAAGATAAACTGCGACTGCAAGTTAGACGGGGTAAGCAAATCTTAGAAGAAGCCTCGCGCTGGCTAGAGGAATTGAAAGTTGAAGGTAAAATTCGTTTAGATGCTTTGTGCGACCTCTCAGATGACATTATTGCAAAAGAACGCGCCGCAACGCTGAATCAAAAAAATGCTGAAGTTGAAGCCAGACTCGAAAAGATTCGACAGCAGGCGCTAGAAACAGCAAGAATACAAAGACAACAGCTACAAGATCTTATCCCTGAAACGGGTACAGCAATTCAGTTACGCGATGGAGAAATTCATCAAGCGTTCTTCGATGTTCTCGATCGCGCACAATACCAGATTCTCATATACTCTCCTTGGGTGAGCGAGGCGGTTGTAGACAATGAGTTGTTGCAACTCCTTCAGAAGGCAGCAGATCGCGGAGTTTGGATTTTGATTGGACATGGAATTGCTCGCAAACAAGAAGACGAGGATAGACCAATTCCCCTAGAAGTTGAAGCGAAACTACGTGCAATTGAAACTCCTGAGGGATTATCCGCTGTCCAGATTTATTGGTTAGGAAATTCTCACGCGAAAGAAATCATAGTTGATGGCAAAGTTCATCTTTGTGGAAGTCATAACTGGCTATCCTATCGAGGAGATTGGCTACCGCGTGGCGAGACAGTTTATAAAGTTACTATTCCTACGCAAGTTCAAGAAGCTCGCAAATTTTTAGCACAGCGCTTTCAAGTTCGCGCACAAAAATTATGGGATGCCGCAATGCTAACACGCAATCCAGCCCAAGCTGAAGTACCGCTTTGTATTTGGGGGGCGTTGGGTATGGAAGAAATAGCACTTCACCAGTTAGAACAACATCATTTCTTAGAACTTTTACCAGTATGGTTACGCGTTGTTTGCCAAGGTTTAAGGTTAGACTTGACACCACGCTTATTAAATGCTGTCGCAGCAGCACTATCGTTGCTTGCTGAGGTTTCAGAGCAAGAACCCTATATCAAGGAGCTTAAGGCGGGATGGTATCAAGTTATGCGGGCGATCGCCAAACGAGATCGCAATACGGCTTTGACACTGCTCAACGATCGCGCTTGGTCGCAGTTCATCCGTTTGGGAATGACTCATACGCCAAAGGACTCGCCTGAGGAGTTTATCTTACGTTGCCCATAAATTCCTACTCATCAATTTGCCACGAATCTTTAGTCAGTTCCTCATCGACAATTCGCTTAGGACGCAACACGAGGACAATTCGACCGAGGAGTGGAGTCTCAGTAGCGCTATCGAACCACTGAAATTCTAGTTGTCCTGATTGTTCAACAACAAAGTAACTGTTCGCATCCCATTCGCGTTGCGCGCGATCGACAATGACTAAAACTTGTTCTTTGCTACTATCGGTTTGATTCGGCAGGCGATCGCTCGTACACAAAATCGCAATAGGGTCTGTCGTTCCTAAAACAACTTGCCATCCTGGTAATGGTACCCACGCTTGTTCGCCAGCAAACTTGACCATACGAAACGGTTCAAGTTCTTCAACTAAGGGAACTGCTTTAATGTCATCCGCCTTCAGAGGCATTTCGCCAACAACGGGCACAAGACGCGGTAATTCTTCCTCGGCTTCGAGACGGTAAAACGGCAAACGCGGTGCAGGGCGCTTGGAGACAGCTGTAAAATCGACTAAAAGTTGCTCAATTTGTTCTCTAGCAGTCGCAGTATGGGCAAATCTCAAGCCTTTAGCAATGAGACGCGATCGCTCTTGTAGATCGTTTTTTTGCCGCGCCAGTTTCCAACACTGATAGGCAATGGCATCCCCTGGATGATTAGAAAAACCTGTGGGTAAGGTGCGAAATCGGGAAAATTCTTTAACAGCTTTAGCAACTTCTTTTGCTTCATCCACATCAAGCCGATGCAATAAAATCAACTCAGCTGCAGCCGCGCGTTCAGCTTGTGTCAATAAACGAAGTTCGTATAATACATCGCTACCCCGTTGAGCATAGTGCGATCGCACTTCGGGTGGGGCTTCGGCTTTCTCGATCGAGTCGTATACTTGCGCGCCTACGATGATTTGATTTTGCTGCACTGGCTCAAATCCCGTCGCTTCAAAAATTGCTTGAGAACTATAACCAGACTTTTGGAGCTTGGCGCAAGCTCTACCCCATTCTACCCAATTGCCTTGTTTTTGCCGCAGCGATCGCAACAATTCCTCAATTGCTTCAGAAGACTCTTTGCCACCACTATTAGCAGGATTCGCCGGTAATTCAGTCATAATCTCAGCAACTCTTCAGCACAAATTCTATTTTAATGTGAAGAGTGTAGAGGAAGCAGAAGAAGCAGAGGTGCAGAGGAAGCAGAGGAGAAATAATACACTAAAATTCTTTTGCACTAACAACTAGCCACTTTCTATGACTTCAACTCAAATCCGCGATATTTTCGACCGTATTGCGCCAGTTTATGACCAAATGAACGATTGGCTAAGTTTAGGTCAACACCGTATTTGGAAGCAAATGACCGTGAAATGGAGTGGTGCACAAGCTGGAGATACGTGTCTAGATTTATGCTGTGGAAGTGGCGACTTAGCATTGCGGCTGAGTCGTGTTGTAGGCACTACAGGTCACGTGTATGGCGTGGATTTTTCACCACAGCTACTGGCGATCGCCCAACAACGTTCGCAAAGACATTCCACTTCCATTACCTGGATAGAAGCCGATGTTTTAGCATTACCCTTTGCAGATAATTTCTTTGATGCAGCGACAATGGGCTACGGATTGCGGAATGTTGTCGATATTCCGCGTTGTCTTCAAGAGTTACACCGCGTACTCAGACCTGGTGCCAAAGCTGCTATCTTAGACTTTCACCGTCCTAGTAATTCGCAAATGCGAGCGTTTCAGCAGTGGTATCTCGATACAATAGTAGTTCCACTCGCACGCCAGCTAGGTCTAACCGAAGAGTACGCATACATTAGTCCTAGTTTAGAGCGATTTCCTACCGGTTCAGAACAAGTCAAGTTAGCTCAAGATGCAGGCTTTACCAAAGCCACACATTACCCTATTGCTAGCGGTATGATGGGAGTATTGACAATAAAAAAATCATAAATTTACACGCAGCTTTTTATATTGGTTCGCATCCTTGGACTGGTCTAACCTATGGCTCTATGCGGCTCCTCCTGTACTAGGAGCAATCATTGGCTATTTTACCAACGACATAGCCATTAAGATGCTCTTTCGTCCCTACCGGACACTATATATAGGTGGAAAACGCGTACCTTTTACCCCTGGATTGATTCCCCGCAACCAAGAACGTTTAGCTATGCGGGTTGCTGATACAATCATGGGGTCATTGCTGACGCCAGAAGAATTGCAGAATTTGGCACGACGCTTACTGCAACCTGAACGCGTGCAGGCTGGTATTTTATGGTTACTACGACTAGCTTTAGATCAAATTCGCTTAGACAAAGAGCAGAAAACTGCCAAAATCATAGCAAATATTCTCAGAGATCTACTTGGTCAATCCTTACCGCGTTTACTCAAAGTTTTAGCACGACGTGAAGATTTTTTAGAAGCACAAATCAATCAAATTTTTGACCAAGTACTCCTGGAATTTCAACTGAGTGACGAACAAGCGACTAAACTTGCAGATTGGTTGTTACAAGTCGTTTTACCACCTGATGTCATTCGTCAGTTGTTAGTTGACTTTCTTACCGATCGCACAATTCAAATCATCGATGAAGGTTTCAGGGAAAAAGCTAGCGGAACTTATTGGGTAGTTGCTAATTTATTTGGGTTACGCAACACTTTAACTCGCCTGAGAACCTATTGTTTAGATGAAAAAGAGGCTACCAATGAACGTATTCAAGAATTGATTCGTTCTTTGGAAGTTCGTAACCGTCTTAAGACTTGGTTGCAGAATTTGTCTTTACAAAACTTACCAGTTTCTACAGTTCGCCAATTACGTAAAACAATCCGCGACACGATTCGCAGTTATTTACAACTCCGTGGTGGTGAATTTCTCCAAGGATTAAGTGATTCATTAGATTGGGAGAATATTGCCAGCATCCTCTTAAATCGTCTGCGCAACTCTGCGGTTGTCAATACTTCTTTAGATGTTGTTAGCAAAGAACTCGCTTTAATTTTGGAGCGCTACTTAGAACGTGACTTAGAAAATATCGTGGCGCAAGCAATTCCCATCTTGTCGATCGATCAAGTTATCGTTGACCGCGTTAAATCGACTTCTGCTGCGGATTTAGAAACTGCAGTAGAAGGAATTGTCAAAAATGAGCTACAAGCGATTGTTAATTTGGGTGGAGTATTGGGGTTTGTCGTTGGTTTGCTACAAACCGTATTTTTGGTAATTCGTAATTTTTAGTAGTTGCCTCCGGCGCGCTACGCGAACATAATTCGTAGTTAAATGAGATTGTGTTAGGAGTCTGGATTTTGGGATGTAATGCCGCTATTAAGAGTAGTTGTGTAACGCACAAGTTGTCCGAGGCGTTGGCGGAGAGTTTCTAGTCCTAAGCGCTCGCTTGCAGAAATATACACTGCTTGCGGAAATTCTTCTTGGGCAACGGCTAGTGTATCGCTGTCAACGCAGTCAACTTTGTTTAGAGCTATCAGCATTGGACCTGGGGTTACTGGCATTTCTGACAGAATACTCATCACTGAGCGAATCTGGCTTTGCCATGCTGGGTGCGAAAGATCCACGACGTGAAGTAGCGCATCAGCTTCTGTCACTTCTTCTAAAGTGGCGCGAAACGCATCCATTAATGATGCGGGAAGTTCGTGAATAAAACCTACCGTATCTGTTAAGACAATGGTTTGTGGTTCTCCACTCACACCGGGAATAACTAACCGGCGAGTTGTCGGATCGAGTGTCGCGAATAACTGATCTGCTGTGTAAACCTCTGCATTAGTTAGTGCATTGAGGAGCGTAGATTTTCCGGCATTGGTATAACCAACGATCGCTACCGATGGAACTTCGCGATGTTGGCGCTGTTGTCGCAGACGCGAGCGATGTGCTTGTAATTGATTGACTTCTTCTTGTAGCTTAGCAATGCGACGAGCGATCGCGCGGCGCTCGGTTTCTAGTTTTGTTTCACCAGGTCCGCGCGTGCCAATTCCACCACCGAGGCGAGACATTGCTTGACCCCGCCCTGTTAGTCGCGGCAGCATATATTCAAGTTGGGCAAGTTCGACTTGTAATTTACCCGCACGCGTGCGAGCGCGTTGCGCAAAAATGTCTAAGATCACTTCGGTACGGTCAACAACCCGAATTCCAATTTGCGTTTCTAGGTTGCGGACTTGCGCAGGGGAAAGATCTCGGTCAAAAACAATCAAGTTGGCACCTAGGGTTTGTGCTGTTAACGCAATTTCCTGCACTTTTCCTTCACCAACCGCAGTTTGAGGATGCGGACGCGATCGCTTTTGGCGAAATGTTTGTAACACTTCTCCCCCAGCAGAATCAACTAAACGCGCTAACTCGTCGAGCGTATCTTGAAATGCTTGGGGTGTGATATCGTCGGTTTGAACTCCCACAATTAATACGCGATCGCGGTCGGTATCTACCTGCGTTGCAACGTATTCGCGCCGAAATTCAGCTTCGAGTCCTTCAACTAAATCAAGAAAATCTTGATTGCTAAGAACATCTAAACTCAGTGGTTGCGACACACTCCAACTCGCGAGTGGTGCAGTGCGCGTCTGCTGCGTATCAGTTTCTGCTGCTTCGGTGCTAGGAACTAAATGCGCTAGATATGTTTCTTTTACGTAACCTGTTGCTCCTCCACCACGCCGTTGAAATCCTGAGCCTGTGATGTTGAGTACCGCTAGAACATCTAATCTTTGCAGCGCCATTGCCGTTAAGGCTGCTTCGCTGGGTGGTTCGGGCTTTAGTTGCGTAGCAATACAACGAATACCACTCAGACGTTCTGCACCATAGCGTGGCAGTTCAAGTGGTGGAATTTGAGTTTGACGTGGCGTGCCAACACCAACACGAATCACCTGTCCCCGACGATTCACATAGGCACACACCGGTTGATTAATTTCGGTGCTAATTGCTGCCAATCGCTGCGCAAATTCGGGTGTCGTCGGGCGATCGCCTGGTAAGCGTTGTTGATACAGCCGTTGTAGTTGCTTAATTTGGCTGGATTTTAAACCGTGAAGATTACCGTAAATAGTCTCGATAGGCACTTTCGACCAATCTTTGGTCTTTTGAATTCGCTATCTCTATTTTATCGCGCTGTTTTCACGTTGTTAAACTTAAGTTAGTTGACGATCTTAAAGGTTGGTAACTGGTCATTGGGAATGGGAATGACATTTTTCTACTACTCGATATCTATTTCTCCAAGATTGCACCGCTGTGTATAAAGGTTCAGGTAACCACTTGTCGTACTGTGGATAAACTGGCAAACGTGGTGTGAGTTGCCATCCTGCTGACTTTAACATTTCTAATAAATCGGCGTCAGATAAGTGCGGATAATCTGGATTGACTTCATCTTTTGGACTAATACCACCTAAATCTCTTGCTCCTGCTTGAATACAAGCAAGTAGCCAGTTGGGATCTAAAACTAAATTTGGTGGAATTTGAATCGTAATTTCTGCGGGTAAAATTTCTCTAGCTTTCGCGATCGCCTCAGGTAAATGCTGCGGTTTAAAGCCTGGTGCATTCCATGTTTGTTGATTTCCTGGGCTGTAAGGTTGCAGAATGACTTCTTGGATATGACCGTAACGAGCGTGTAACTGCGCGATCGCCTCCAATGTTTCCCACCAATCGTCTTGTGTTTCACCAATTCCTAGAAGCAAACCTGTTGTAAACGGAATCTGTAATTCTCCTGCCCAAACAAGTTGTTGCAATCGCAATTGTGGTACTTTGCTGGGTGCATGGCGATGAACTGTGCTTAATAACGTAGGCGTCAGCTGCTCTAGCATTAAACCCATCGATACATTGACAGCTTTTAGCTGTTGCATTTCTGCAAAACTTAAAGGTCCTGCATTTGTATGTGGCAAAAACCCCTGCGCGATCGCCAGTTTGCATAAATCATAGATTAACTGTAGCCATGGCTGACGCCTTGATGAGTGCGGGTGAACCTCGCCACTTAATATGAGAATCTCACACACACCTTGATTCTGTAGCGCTTTGAGGATTTTTTCGGCTGTAGATAACGTCATCCAAGGTGCCTTACCTGGATCTACCCGAAAGTTGCAATAGTCACAGCGATTGAAGCACTCATAAGTGGGTACTAAGGTGTAAGCAGGACTATACGTGACAACGCCAGACATTGATGTGATGTAGTTACTCTGCTAGACCTCACTTAATTCTAAAAAATTTTTAAAACCCTTTACAAAACGCAACAAATAGCTTAAGGTATTAATTGTGGGAAATAACACCCACAAAATCATAAGCAAAACAAAAGCAATCATAGAAAGATGACAACAACTCTACAAAGACGCGAAAGCGCATCATTGTGGGAGCGGTTTTGCAACTGGGTAACATCAACAGACAACCGGCTATACGTAGGCTGGTTTGGCGTACTGATGATCCCAACACTGTTAGCAGCAACAACCTGCTTCATCATCGCCTTCATCGCCGCACCGCCAGTAG
>NZ_MVDI01000011.1 GCF_002939305.1 Chroococcidiopsis sp. TS-821
CCATGTAGGCGCACGGAAATAGCAACAGTCCCGACCACCCGATGAATACAAATCGATCTCTTTTTAGCCAGTCATCAACGACGTCGAACCATCCTCGACTCGTTGCCTGTCCTACTGCTATTGTCATAGCAAAAACTCCAGATCTTATAATTTCGTGTTAGAATCGCGTACCTTTATTCGGTAATTTTACAATTACCGCAAGCAAGATACGAGTTGATTTGTCAACTTACTTTACGATTCTTTACTTATTCTAATCATATTTGTACTACTAAACGTCATTTTGTGACAATATCCTTGACAGAATTTAATCTTTAGTTAAACTTGACAAAAAAAATGCATAATTAAGGAAATTTAGCAACTATCGTTTGATATAGACTAAATTTACCGCGCTGATACTAACCTGGTAGCTAAAATAAAAATGAGATTTACAGCTGCTAAATATATAAATAGTTACGATGTTTAACATTGATTTGACTCTCAAAAATACACCCTTTCCTCTTTCTGTACAACGTAAGGTTACTGAAGATGCAGAAGCTGTTTATCAGCAACTGTTACAAGCTATGCGCTCTAATAGCACCGAAGTTATAGAATTGCACTGTGAGGGTCAGACAGAAAAAAAAATCGCTGTACGAGCGAGTGACATTTCTAGTATTCAGATGTCTCAAAAAACAGGTGCAGCGGCTAGCGGTAGACCTCCTGGCTTCTTTGCACTAGCAGAATAAACTTAAAAGTTGGTGGTTATATGGCTAATTTTGCCATTCAGGTGCGCGACTTATGTTTTAGTTGGTCTAACGGCGCAGATGTCTTAAAATCATGCACCTTGGAAGTTCCACAGGGCGAATTTTGGATGCTGTTAGGCACTAACGGTAGTGGTAAATCAACGCTACTAAAACTTTTAGCGGGTTTATTAACGCCTACGTCTGGCGATCGCAAAATCTTAACACCTGTAGGTTTTGTCTTTCAAAATCCTGACCACCAACTTGTCATGCCAACTGTTGGCGCTGATGTAGCTTTTGGATTAGTAGAAGAAAAGTTATCGCCAACTCAAGTACGTCATCGCGTCGCCGAAGCACTAGCAGCAGTTAATCTTCTAGAGTTACAGCGCAGACCAATTTATGCATTGAGTGGAGGACAAAAACAACGAGTCGCGATCGCCGGTGCGATCGCGCGGCAAAGCGAAGTGCTATTGTTAGATGAACCCACTGCACTCCTCGATCCAGATAGTCAGCTTGATTTAGTTGCACAAGTAAGACGGTTAGTCAAAAGCCGTAATTTAACAGCTTTGTGGGTAACGCACCGTTTAGATGAACTCGATTATTGCGATGGGGCGTTTCTCCTAGAGAAAGGCTGCGTAGTAGACCGTGGCGATCCTCAGCAACTTAAACAGCGTTTGATGCAAGTAGAATTAGCATCCTAGTTGCACAAAGTAAAAGCTCAAAGAATTCTGTGTTGTCAATATTTTGTATTTACAGTCAACACAGTCCAAGCCTTGTACTAGGCTAAAAATTATTCAATTGCGGGATAGCTGAGCATTTCTCTAGCTTTCATAACTAGAAACACACAAGTCTGCAACGCGCTTTCTCTACGTATATCTATCAAAATGTTATAGCATATACCTCGATTACTATTAAGATATGAATAAATAATGTTAACTTTAGCAATACTTGCTGGTCATCATGCCCCGTTCCTTACCACAAGCCGTTCTCTTAGTTGACGGCTATAATATAATTGGCGCTTGGCCCTGTCTCAAAAAAATAAGAGACACCGATGGGCTAGAAGCATCGCGTTGGCAGTTAATCGAAGACTTAACAAATTACAGCGCATATCAAGGCTATATTACTCAAGTTGTCTTTGATGCCCATTATCAAGATACTTGTAGCAACTACGAAGCTGTTACAGAAAATTTGTCCGTCTACTACACGAGCTTTGGTGAAACTGCTGATACATACATTGAAAAAGTGTGTGCAGGGTTTCGACCATATTTACGTGGTGTTGTACCTAATGTAACTACAAGCAAAAATAGTAAACTACCACCAATCTACTCTCGCATTTCACGAATCATTGTCGCTACATCCGATAGAGCGCAGCAGTTGACAGTGGTAGGTTATGGGGCAGAATGCTTGTCAGCAGCACAACTTAAGTTTGAGGTACAAACAACAGCTTGTAGAGTGCGTCGGGGAAAAACATCAGCTAGAAAACCTGCTAGCCGTTTTTTAGCAAACTCAATAGACACTAAGGCACGACAGCGTTTAGCAGAAATGAGAATGGGATTAAAAAAGACCTAAATGCAGCTTAATAGCTCAGCTAGCAGGGAGCTGACGTCATCCAACAGCAGCGAAGATTTTTTTTGCTAAAACACTTGCCAAATACAATCGTTTGCTATTAATATAGTAATTCGCAATCCTCAGTAGCTCAGTGGTAGAGCGGTCGGCTGTTAACCGATTGGTCGTAGGTTCGAATCCTACCTGGGGAGTTGAAAAGAACAAGTTAATACTGAGCATTACAGCGATTCACAAGTATTGCAAGCTAGTCGCAAATACATTAGGTTGTAAGCAAAACCAACAGTTTAACTAGAAAGTCAGATTGGTGGGCGTGTTACCTAAACTTGTACATCCAGGTAAACCGCTGTATAGAACAATAACCTAGATGGCGATCGCATTCACCCAGCGCATGTAAAGCGCAGCAAGTAGAGCAATTAATATATATAGGCACTAGCAGAGCTGATAGTACAAGAAGCATAGCGGCATCTAAATCTACCTAAGGCTCGATACTTTCCTAATAGCGAATGCGTGATAAATATATAAATTTAGTTATTGAGCTAAAAACTGCAACTACAGCATAGACATATAGCCATTCTATAGGTCTTGTGAAGTTTATTTAATGGAAGAACTCCGTACGCAAACCGCGGTCTTGGAAACTCTCCAATGGTGGAGAACATCCTTGTAAAACGATTTCTGCTATCTCTTCTAGCTTTTAATCCCAAGCTCTGACCCCTTCCTGCTATGGTAGCCATAATACGCTCTAAATTAGAAGCTAATCTATTCTCAATGCTTTACTAGGAGTTAAATTTATGCCTCTTAAAAAGATTAAGGATTTTGCTCCAAACTATCTTGAATCTTTTGATGGTAAAAATATCATTGGTTTCAATGTTTATACAGAAACGGGGCAAGAAAAAGTTGGTTACATCAAAGATATTTTAGTAGATGAAAAAGGTTACTTTCGCTACTTTGTCGTCGATTTTGGCTTGTGGATATTTAATAAGCAAGTTATGCTTCCTGTGGGATATTCTCGCATAGATTATGAAGCCGAAAAAGTTTATGTTTTAGGTGTAGAGCGCAAACAAGTAGAAAGCCTTCCTACCTACAACGACCAAGTAGGAGTAGACGACGAATACGAAAAAAAACTGCGAGAAGCATATGCTCAGCTAGCAATCGATATCGAATCTGTAGTATCAGAAGAAGTTCCTCAAATTACGCTTACCGAACCAGAGCAAGCTAACCACGATTATATACAAGTAACAGATTTATACGAACTAAACGATCGCCAGCATCGAGTTATTAAAGAATATCAAGATAGACTGATTGCTAAAAAACAAACGCGGCAAGAAACAGCAATATCTCATCAACGTAATGCAGAAGAAAAAATTAGCGAACAATTCGTAATTGCTTCTACATCTAGTAATCAAATAATCAGTAATCAAAGACCAACTCGTTCAGCTTGCTTGATTTTTAATCCTGTTGCAGGTCAATCTGATGCCGAACAAGACTTAGCAATAATTAAAAGTATGCTAGAGCCAGAATTCGATCTTGATATTCGGATGACGACTCCTGAAAAAGATGCTGACGAAATAGCAAAAGAAGCTGTAGAACAAGGCGCACAAATTATTATTGCATCAGGAGGAGATGGCACGCTATCTGCAGCAGCAGAAGCTGTCGTTGGTACAGGAATTCCACTAGGTGTTATCTCGCGCGGAACAGCAAATGCTTTTGCAACAGCTTTAGGTATTCCAGCAACAATTCCCGCAGCTTGTCAAACAATACTAGATGGTAAAACCCGTGTTGTCGATGCTGCATATTGTAACGGAAGACCAATGGTGTTACTCGCAGGAGTAGGATTTGAAGCAGAAACTGTAGAACGCGCTGACCGCGAAGCAAAAAATCGCTTTGGTATGCTTGCGTATGTATTAGCCGGTTTTCAAGAGTTACGTAATTTAGAGTCTTTTGAAACTCGAATTGAAACCGAAGATAAAATCATTACCTTAAATGCTGCCGCGGTAACAGTGGCAAACGCGGCACCACCTACTTCTGTTTTAGCCCAAGGACCGGCAGAACTACTCATTGATGATGGCTTGCTGGATGTTACAATTGTTGCACCGACAAATACAATGGGGGCGATCGCGGCTGCGTATAACCTCTTGCAATCTGCTTATAGTGGTGAAGTTGCAAATAGACCTGATACTGGATTTTTGCGGGCGAGAAGCATTAAAATTTCTACCAACCCACCCCAGAAAGTCGTTGTCGATGGCGAATTAGTTGGCAGTACACCTATTGAAGTTGAGTGTGTACCTGGGGGTTTAACAATTATTGTTCCCACAGTTCCTGAAGACTGTGCCACAGAGAAATTAGAAGGATTACCTAATCTACGAGTAGAGTCCAAACAACCGCCAGCAACGATTTAAGAGTGAATCTTGGTAAAAACTCAATACGCGATCGCGCCTTTTGCGCATACTGCATACCCAAGTTTCTAAAATATTTGGCGCAAGTAGAAGTCTTGAGTTAGCATGTTTTTCTGTTGCATCAAGAATATGCAGCATGATAGAGACAATAAGCTGTTGTCTGAATGTAATCTATGCTTGGTTCAAATTTACTGAGCCATCAAGGTTGCGTTAACTTTAATTGCAGCTGAGCCAAGTAGAACCAAGCTGAACGCTTTCAAATAACTCGAAGTAATAACCGCGACGAACTAAACACGACAAGTGAGATACTGTTTATGGAATTTGTGTCCGATCCGCCGATATCCGTGAAAATTGAGCAAATGAAGCAACGGGTACGGTGGCAAGACCCACTAATAGTTGAACGACAAATTGACCAAACGCGCTTTGTCCTCGCATCAGAGGACGATAACCCAGAGTTTTCGTTTTTGGTGATTGGCGATAGCGGTTCAGGAAAACACCGCAAACACAATCCGCAACGTCAAATCGCGAAAAAAATGTTAGAGCATAGCGATCTCACCCGCTTTATCCTTCATACGGGTGATGTTGTTTATTTAGTCGGGTCAAGCGAATACTACCCAAAAAACTTTATCGAGCCTTACAAAGAATTTATTGTCGGTGGTGAAAAACCAAAAAAAATTGCCTACGACGAGATGGTGTTTAAGACACCAATTTTACCTGTATTAGGCAACCACGACTACTACGACCTGCCATTAATTTATGGTTTGATGGGAGGCGTAACGCTGCCTTTGCGCCGGATGTTGAAGTTACGCTTGGATTTAGACATTGGTTGGCATGGTTCTTATCAAGGCAAAGCTTACGCAAAAGCTTTTATCGACTACTTAAAGGCATTTGATACAGATGCAGAGTTGCAGCGCCACCTCGATCGGCATTACACAGCAACAACAAATACTGGTCGCTGTTTGATTTATAAACCAGGAGAATTTACCCGACTACCGTACCGATATTACACCTTTCGTAGTGGTGGTATTGATTTTTTCGCTTTAGATTCGAACACCTTCAACGCTCCCGCACCCCTCCCAAAGACAAGCGAAGGCGCAGCTTATCGGCAGACTTTAGAAGATCGTATCTATGAATTAGAGCAAGAAAAGCTGCAAATCATGGAGGAAGCAAGCAAACTGAATGCAAATTCACCCGAAGAAGCTGAAAGACTTGACGATCTAGAAGCAAAGTTAGAACAACTCGAAGAAGTCAAGCTAGACATTGATAAGCAATTAGCAGCAGATGAAACGACTGTCACGGATTTTGAGCAATTGACGTGGCTGCGACAAAGACTTGTTGAATCGTGGAACACGCCAGAAGTGCGGGGTAGAGTTGTCTATTTGCATCATCCACCTTATGTTACTGAGTCAACGAAGTGGTATCAAGCACAAACTTTAGCAGTACGTCGTAACCTTCGTTGGGTACTCGATGAGGTTGCCCAAGAACTAGGCTCAACTTCTTTACAGCGTCCACTTATCGATTTGGTTTTGACAGGTCACGCGCATTGCTTAGAGCATCTTTCTACAGGAGATACCGGACACGCAGATTCTTATATTAATTGGATTATTTGTGGTGGTAGTGGCTACAGCTTAAGACGACAGCGTCAAGAAGGCACGCAGCTATACGAAACCGTTGGTGATACTGAGCGCGAAGTCGCGCGATCGCATCTTTATCTTGGTCGCAGCGGTCGCGGTTCGCACAAACGGCGACCTTATTCTTTCTTACGCATCGATGTTAAAGCCGGTAATCCTGCCAAGTTTGTTGTCAAGCCTGTTGTTGCAGAAAGATATCAACGCGAGTGGGTGGATCGCGAAATTGAGTCATTTGTCATTTGAATACTTGGCTCTAATTTAAGGTTGGCGACAAATAGCAAATACCGAAGTATAACCATGCAAAAAAGTACTTCCACCGACAGGACCAATTTCCCCATTACAGAAAAAACCACCCACGGGAATGTTGGGCATATAGCTACTAAACAACTGAGAATCAAAATTAGGTCTGCCGTAAAGCATTTCACCACGCCCCAAGCAAGAAAACATCAGCGCTGCAGCTGGTGATACATAAGGATGCGTTTGTACATAGCGTTGCAGCAACCATTCTAAATCATCCGCTGAAGTTTCTGCATCTCGCAGGTGGAATTGAATGCGCTGTCCAGGGCGGACTAAATCTGCAACAGCGATCGCCCCTACTTTCGGATCGACGCCTAACAAATTGCGAATCAAAAAGTCTCCTTGCTCTAAATTCTGCTTGAACTCGTCGCGCACGACTCCAATAAATAAAGAGTGTTCAGCTAATTGCCGATCCGCATCGCTTAAACTTGAAATTAAATCGCGCAGCACTTCTAAAGGCGGTTGTTCATTTAGCGCAAGTAGAATGTTACGTTCAGCGGCACTGACGCGGTAAGGTTCGCCAATCGGTCGGCATCCTTGCGCCACAATGGTATCAAGAACGATATTGCCACTCAAGGCAACACCAACAGTTCCTGAACGGTATAGCTTCTCGTTGCAAAACAAACCAATTCGCCCAGGAGTTTGACTACCGCTTGCTAACCCGCCTACTGCGATCGAGCCAGGATAAGCATAATCTATGCCTTGCAATAAATCATTTACGCCTGACGAAAAAGGGTCGGATAGCAAGATAAACTGAGGTTGTGTTGCCGGTGAAACGCCGAATAAATCTACCCACGCTTTCGGCGGACTATCAGGGTCGGGAAGTTGCTCTGCTGCAACATGAAAAGATGTAACTGTAACGCCTGGTAGATACGCCAAACTCAGACTTAATGCTGGTACACCCTCAAATTCTTGTACTTGATTTTGGTTTGTCCCAATAATACCTCCACCGCCACAACCAATCAGAACTTTAACGCTGGGTAGCTGTTCCTGTAATAGTGGAAGCAGGCGGGAATACTCGCTTGTAAACGCAGCAGAAATAAAAACTAACCCAAGATCGGCAGGTGACTGTAACAAAGCAGAAGCTCTATCAACAACTTCTGCAACGGCTGCTTCGAGCGAAGCACGAGTTGAGACGGCGTTTGCCCACTGCATGAGTGCCATAAGTTATATCATCACTCCTCTTTTAGGCTGAGGTTTTTTCTATTTTCGGTGCTAACGGGGACGAAAAGCATCTAACTGAAGTTAATTTAGCGTTAGATTTACCGCAATTCGCAAATACAATGTGTCCCGACTAGCTTTTATCCCTAACTCTGTAAATTAGCTTTACTCTCTGGCATTCTCATTGCAGGTAGTCTGTTACAATTTGCAAGATTCGCTCTGCTGCGTGACCGTCGCCAAAAGGATTAATCGCGGTTGCCATGGCTTGATAAGCATCAGCGTTACTTAAGAGGAGGCTTGCCGCAGTTAAAATTTGTGCTGGATCAGTTCCTACTAATTTAGCAGTCCCTGCCGCAACTGCTTCAGGTCTTTCGGTAGTTTCGCGCAGTACCAGCACTGGTTTTCCTAATGACGGCGCTTCTTCTTGCAATCCTCCAGAGTCAGTAAGCAGCAAGTGCGATCGCCCAATTGCCCCAACTAACTCGGCATAATCTAATGGTTCGGTTAAAAACACGCGCGGATGGTTACCTAACGCGGCTTGCAACGGTTCGCGCACAATCGGGTTGCGATGCAATGGTAAAAGCAAAGCGGTATCGGGAAACTGCTCTAAAATTTGTAAAAATCCTGCAGCGATGTTTATCAGGGGTTTTCCCCAATTTTCGCGCCGATGCACCGTTGCTAATAAAACACGGTATTTTCCCCACTCTAAACCAGGAACATTGCACGCGGGCTGCCTTTGGGCGACTGATAGCAGCGCGTCAATGACTGTATTACCCGTTTGATAGATTTTTCCTAAGACGCCGGAGCGTTGCAAATTTTCCACTGCTAGCTTTGTCGGCGCAAAGTGTAATTGAGTAAGCTGCGATATTAACCGACGATTGGCTTCTTCGGGATAAGGATTAAAAACATCATCGGTACGTAAACCCGCTTCTACATGACCTACAGGAATTTTTTGATAAAACGCTGCCAAAGCGGCGGCAAAAGCTGTTGTCGTGTCGCCTTGGACTAAAACTAATTGTGGCTGAAGTTGCTCAAACAAAGTTTCTAATCCTTGTAAGCTGCGACAAGTAATATCAGTAAGCGATTGCTGCGGTTGCATGATTGCAAGATTTTGGTTGGCTTCGAGGTCAAATAGCTGCATGACTTGTGCAACCATCTCAATGTGTTGACCTGTTAAAATCACTTGCGTATCAAAGCTTGGCGATCGCTGAAAAACTTGAATGACCGGAGCCATTTTAATTGCTTCCGGTCGCGTACCTAAAATAATGCAGATTTTGTTTACCTTTGCCATGTGCTAGGAGTTGTGGAACATAATTTCCCTGATATATGTTCTCCTATCTTTTGTCGCTCTACACCATTTTCTTTCAATGAGGTTGGGTCATCGGTAATTTGTAAGGCGGGTACTGTGATATGTTTAGCATGAAAAAACCCGGCTGCAACCGGGCAGATACCACTGTTATTGCGGATTGTGACTTTACATGCCTTGTCAATATCCGCTTTTGTGATGCTCCTTATTGCTTCAGTTCGCACGTTAGTGGACAAGCTGCGTAAACCGAAGTATGTAGGGTGTCTGCCTCGCCGTGTAGCCAGTTGAGCCAACTCACTTCTTTTGGATGAACGCCTTTAAGAGTAAGTACACCAGCCCCAATTACTACGGCTAATACATTAATGGCAATAATGCTACCTACAACTAATAAAACGGCACTAACTGGTATCACCGATTGCAGCACAATTGATAGTAGCGAACCCACAGTTGCCATTAAAACGACCAGCGGAAATCCTACAACTAACAAGCAAACTGCCAGTGTAAAAGTCCAGATTAAAAAGCTTTTG
The DNA here is from genome assembly GCF_002939305.1 of Chroococcidiopsis sp. TS-821. NCBI lineage: Bacteria > Bacillati > Cyanobacteriota > Cyanophyceae > Chroococcidiopsidales > Chroococcidiopsidaceae > Chroococcidiopsis > Chroococcidiopsis sp. TS-821. The sequence goes on from NZ_MVDI01000011.1 coordinate 9,598, forward strand.
AGCATGAAGAAATAATAGTTCTTTTTTAGACTGGAGCTTTGAGCTAGAGTCATATTCTTCTCCTCCACAGAGAATCAAAAATTGAATTAAGTAAAATGCCCGTTGGCTAGTTTTAGCTAGCGTTATCTATTGAAAATAAGTATATAAAAGCCAATTGGTAAAATGATCTTTTAGTTATTAAACTTTACACTTGCATAATTGTATTTATGACTACGCAATTTAAGTTATAGGATTTTGGCTATTTGTTTTTGACATCTACCAATAGGTACAAAAGCTATAAAGCTTGCCATTTCGCGATCCCAAGCCTCAGTCTTCAATATACGTCCGTGCAAATTGTGTTGTTTCAACAGTAGTTAGTCATAGCTCGTTGCCTGTTCTTAACATTTCTTATAAATAAATAGGTGTTCTCTCATAATTGCTGCTTTTCTTGTCTAAGCAAATAGGCAATCGAGCACGGCACTTAACTTTGGTTTTGAGTGCATATTTTTTCAATAGTGTTTTAACTCGATTTATTTTGATTAGCTTCTGGCGCTCGACTTAGGCGTTGAGGCGATCGCCAATTGATGTTAGGAAAACATTTGTAAAGGGTATAAATACTTAAATGCTAAAAACAAATAATTATTACGCTTTAATTTTTTAGCGAAACTGTAACAAATTCCATACAAATAGCTAGAGCAAACGACTCTTTTATAAAGAAAAGCAACAACACAGAAAACACTTCAAATACTTGCGACGCCACACCTGATACAAACTAGGGCAGTTAGGGAAAACTATAAACGAATGACACGACTTTATAGTGCAGTCTGCATTTGACGTTCAAATCGATAGCGACTCATTTACAGCCGACCTATGACAGAATCACAGCATCCAGCCATTCCTGTACCCGCAGTTCCTCGCGTACCACCGATGCCTTTGCCAAAAGCGAGAGTTCCCAACCATGCGGAGCGAGATATTACACAACTACAAATGCAAACTGTTGCCCAACGGAATACATCGCCTACTCAATCTGCGCCAAATTCAACAACGATAGCGCCAACTTTAGAGCAACTAGTGCGCGAAGCCTACGACAAAGGTATTTCTGATTTACACTTAGGTGTTGGTGAGGTGCCTCGTTTTCGCGAGCGTGGAGAAATTATTGTTACTGACTATCCCATAACCGACGAAGCAACATTTACTAGCTGGCTGAAAGAAATTCTCACAGAGCAACAAATTCAACAATTTTACGAGCATTTAGAGTATGACGGTGCAACGCAGTACGAAGGAGTAGCGCGCGTCCGGATTAATTTATTTGTGGCGCTAAATGGTCCTGCGATGGTGCTGCGGTTAATTCCATTAAAAATTCTCACTCTAGAACAACTCAATTTACCGCCTGTTTTTCGCGATTTGTGTCACTACCATAAGGGATTAATTCTAGTGACAGGACCAACGGGTTCGGGTAAGTCTACGACGCTAGCAGCGATGGTCGATTACATCAATCAAGAAATGCCCAAACACATTATCTCGATTGAAGATCCCGTAGAATTTGTACATAAAAGTAAAAAATCTTTGATTAAGCAGCGCGAAGTAGGAATTCATACGTTGAAATTTGATAACGCTTTAAAAGCATCGTTGCGCGAAGACCCAGATATTATTCTGATTGGCGAAATGCGCGATCGCGAAACGGTCAACACAGCTTTGAAAGCTGCGCAAACCGGACACCTTGTCTTTGGAACCTTACACACCAATAGTGCTGTAAAAACAATTGAAAGAATTCTCAACCTTTACAACCCTGACGAGCAAGGTCCAATGCGCATTCAGGTAGCAGAATCTCTTGTTGCAGTCATTGCGCAAAGCCTCGTGCGGACAACAGATAACAAACGTGCCGCGATTCACGAAATTATGATTAATACAGACGCGATTAAAGATTACATTATCCGCAATGAAGTTGAAGAAATTGAGGCAATCATTCCGCGCTGCAACTTTGAAGGAATGTGTACGATGAATCAATCGATTTATCGACTCTATGAAGAAGGACGGCTAACCGAAGAAACTGCTTTAGAAGCATCACCCAAGCCAAATGAGATGGCAATGATTCTACGCGGTAGAGTTTAAAGTAGAGGACTAAGGAAAGAGTGATTAGTAGCTAGTGGCTGGTGGCTAGTGATTAGCGTCAAGAGTGCATAATCATCTATTTACTAACTACTAGTAACTTCTTCCTCTCTTCTAGAAGACCTTTGATCCCTTAATCAAACAGTTGCATCAACCTAAATCGAGAGATACAGAAACATTTAAAGGTATTGCGCTATTTACGCCAGGGGGAGATCTCATTTACTGCATCGACCCTAGTAAACAAGGTCACTGGCATTTACATTTGTGTGCAGGTTTACAAGAAATACTCAACTTATCAGAATCACCACACTTTCTCGTGCCTTGCTACACAGCAACAATTGACCGCTGGATAGACCCACAGACACAGCAGATACAAACCTATGCGGAAGCATATCCGCTCGTACTGCGGTATCAAGCTTTATTAAATGCCGTGTTTCAAACTAATGTAGTTTGGCAGGCTGCACCTGTCGCGGAAGGATTGTGCGATCCTCTGCTGCTTGCTTCGTATCGTACTGCATTTCCACAGCTTTGGGAAGAAAACGATCTTGTTGTGCGTTTTGAGCGATCGCGACCTGAAGCATTCAGGGTTCAACACGCACAAGCACCCTACGTTTTACACCTGTTTGTTGCTGAGCATAGTGCAGCAACCGAGCGGATTTTACAAAGTTTACGGCAAGTGCTGGAGCAATTTCACTATCCATACACGCTCAAAATCATTGACGTTACCAAGCATCCTGAGCAAGCCGAAATCGCTCAAGTTGCTGCCACGCCAACACTTATAAAAGTTTCGCCAAAACCAATGCGGCGTTTAGTTGGCGATTTAGAGAACGTAGAAAAATTGTTACAACTGTTAACTGCTTCTGATGCTTAAAAAGGAAGTGACTAGGAGTTAGCTGCTTTTAAGAAGTTCCATCACTCCTAGCCTAAGTTTCTCGACCTCCTACACGAATTAACTAGACCACGCAGGTGTTTTTTGTCTAATTAGCTGCGACTTTAGTCGCTAAGCAACCACATTTCTAGTATTTCCTCTAAGCGTTAGTCGTTGCTGGATCTGCTTGTAATGGCTCTGGTGTTGATGTTTGTATAGACTCTTCATCAAATTTTGTCCATTCGGTATGGAAGACCCCTTCTTTATCCACTCGTTCGTAAGTATGCGCGCCGAAGTAGTCTCGCTGAGCTTGAGTGAGGTTTTGGGGTAGGCGATCGCGCCGATAACTGTCAAAGTAATCTAATGAAGCACTAAAAGCAGGAACTGCAATTCCTAATTTAGCGGCAGCGGCTACCACTTCGCGCCAAGCATGTTGCCGATCCAAAATGGTTTGCTTAAACTCTGGTGCTAGAAGTAAGTTAAGTAAATTTGGTTCTTCTTGATAAGCGTGTTGAATCTTACCTAAGAAACCAGCGCGGATAATACAACCACCCTTCCAAATGCGAGCCATCTCGCTTAGATTTAGGTTGTAGCAATATACTTTTGAGGCAGCTGCTAGCTGTGCCATACCTTGGGCATAAGAGCAGATTTTCGAGCAGTATAGCGCATCACGAATCATATCTATAAAAGCTTCGGTATCGCCTTCATACTTACCCGTAGGACCTGTAAGAACTTGCGAAGCCGCAACGCGTTCCTTTTTAAAGGAAGACATCACGCGAGCATTTACTGCAGCAGTAATTGTAGGAATAGCAATACCTAGTTCTAACGCACTCTGTACTGTCCAACGCCCTGTTCCTTTTTGTCCAGCAGCATCAAGGATTTGCTCCACGAGTGGCTGATTTGTATCGGGATCGATGTACCTAAAAATATCTGCAGTAATTTCAATAAGAAACGAATTCAGTTCTTCAGTGGTATTCCACTCGGCAAAAATCTCGTGTAGTCGATTGTGGTCGAGACCTAAAGCATTTTTGAGTAAATCATAGGCTTCAGCGATCAGTTGCATATCGCCGTACTCGATACCGTTGTGTACCATCTTGACGTAGTGTCCAGCGCCACCAGGACCAACATAGGTAACGCAAGGACCATCTTCTACCTGAGCCGCAATTTTCGTTAAAATTGGTTCTAAGTATTCGTAAGAACTTTTTGTACCGCCTGGCATCAAGCTCGGACCATTCAACGCCCCTTCTTCACCACCGCTAACACCCATACCAATAAATCTAAAACCTAGTGGTTCTAATTCGCGAGTGCGGCGTGCTGTATCTTCATACAAAGAGTTTCCACCATCGATGATGATGTCGCCTTCATCGAGTAATGGTTTAAGCTGTTCAATCACTGCATCCACAGGTGCTCCAGCTTTCACCATAATTAAAATCTTTCGAGGTCGCTCAAGTAAGCCAACGAATTCTTCAAGCGAGTACGCAGCTTTTATGTTCTTACCCTGGGCACGCGTGTGCATGAAAGCATCTGTTTTTTCTGGGGTGCGATTGTATACGGCGACCGGAAAACCGTTGCGTTCGACGTTAAGAGCTAGGTTTTCGCCCATAACGGCTAAGCCGATTACACCAAAGCTTTGCTGTGTCATAAGTGTGCTTTGTTAACTCCGCTATTGAGGTGATTTCCCTTCAGGGTAGCTCGAACTTCAAGATATCTTCTGTAAAAAAGAGATTAAAAGTGTTAAACAAGTAGAACAAAACTACAGCTAAAATACAGGTCTTCTGATGAAATCACGCAAAAGACAGATTTTTGACCTGTGTTTTTAGTCGAACAAAAGTAGATAATACATTGAGAATGCCTTGTCAGAATATTAAAAAAAGCAAAACATTTATCTGCTTAGAGGTTTAAGTTTTTATCTTCCAATAAGTAGATTTCAAGAATGATTTAGCTCATTTGCTTAAATTTGTATCTATTTGAACAATAAAAGCGCAAAATTGAAATATGTAGTCTGATGACACAGTAAGGAGTAACCCACAAATGCTGGCATACATCCTGGCGTTGGCGGTAGGTTTCTTTAGCCTCGCTATCTACATGGCAGCTTTCTTTTTTCCTGAGGTACACCGCAAGGGTGACTTTATTTGGAGCGGGGTAGGATTATTCTACGCCTTAGTTCTATGGGTGTGTTCTGGACGCATCACAGGGGGTGTACTACTCGGTCAAGTAGCTGGCGTTGCTTTATTGGGGTGGTCAGTCACCCAAACGCTCTTACTCCGACGACAGCTCACTCCACGTCTTTCGCAAACTGTAGCACCCACAGCGGAAGAAGTAAAAAGTACTGTTCAGGAGAAGGTTGCCAAGTCTTCGTTCCTATCTAAGCTGTTGCAATTCACTAAGCGTAAAGATAATAGTGCAGCTACTGCAAAAGAGCGGTTGCAACAATTGAGCCAACAAACACCAGTTCCAGAAACTGCGGTAAGCCCTACACCCACAACTAACAACAATACTGCAAACTCAGTTCAAATTATTGACAATCGTACGTCTTTACCAGAGCAAGTAGACGCTACTACGGCAACACAGCAAAATACTTCAGTAGAAGTGGTTCCAGAAGGTATTTCAGAGGAGGCTTTGCCTGAGTCTACCGCTGCGGATGAAGTTGTTCAAGCGGCTGGAGAATCAACACCAGATGTGTCTGAAGATACAAAAGATGCCTCCACTGCAGACGCAGCAGTAACTGAAACTGAAGTCGTACCTGAAGCACCCGAATTGATGCGCCCTAACCCACCTGATCCAGAATTGGTAGAAGCCGCGCTGAAAGATGCTGAGGAAAAACATCAAGAAGCTGCACCACCAGACCCAGAAACGCCTGAAAATCCATCACCGAGTTGATCGAAGTATCAGCCACTTGCTAATTGCCAAATTAAAGCGCGTTATTGAGGTTGAAGCGAAAGGGGATTGTCGTTGATAATAGTTGCAAAACGACTTGATCATCTCTCGGCATCAAACTGTGACAGAACCAGGAAGCTACAAAGATACTGTTAATCTGCCTAAAACCAATTTTGACATGCGAGCAAACGCAACAAAGCGCGAGCCAGAAATTCAAAAGTTTTGGGCAGAAAACCAAATATACGATCGCCTGTCGCAGAACAACCCTGGCGAGTTATTTGTTTTGCACGACGGTCCTCCCTACGCTAACGGTGCGTTGCATCTCGGTCACGCGCTTAACAAAATTCTCAAAGACATTATCAACCGATTTCAGTTATTGCAAGGACGTAAGGTTCGCTACGTTCCGGGTTGGGATTGTCACGGATTGCCGATTGAACTCAAAGTGTTACAAAACATGAAGGCAGCCGAGCGGCAAAACCTGACGCCTCTCGAGTTGCGGCGCAAAGCCAAAGCGTTTGCCTTGGCGACAGTTGAGGAACAAAGCAAAAGTTTCCAACGCTACGGAGTTTGGGGGGATTTTGACAATCCTTATCTAACACTAAATCCTGCATATGAGGCAGCGCAAATCGGTGTATTCGGGCAAATGGTGTTAAAAGGCTACATCTATCGCGGTCTGAAGCCTGTCCATTGGAGTCCTAGTTCAAAAACGGCACTGGCAGAAGCCGAACTAGAGTATCCTGAAGGTCACACCTCACGGAGCCTTTATGCAGCTTTTCCTGTGACGCGTCTTTCTGAAGCTGCTTCAGCATTAGGCGAATTTATGCCGCATCTCAGTGTAGCCATCTGGACAACCACGCCTTGGACAATTCCAGCTAACTTAGCGGTAGCTGTTAATCCAGAGTTAACTTATGCGGTTGTTGAAGTTGCTAACAACGAGCAACCTAAATACATAATCGTAGCCACTGACTTAGTAGAACGCTTGTCACAGATTCTCGCAAGCAATCTCACAATTAAAGCGAAAGTAAGTGGCAAGGATTTAGAACACACAATTTATCGCCATCCCCTCTTTGACCGCGAAAGTCCAGTAGTGATAGGTGGCGATTATGTAACCACCGAGTCAGGAACAGGCTTAGTCCACACCGCACCAGGTCACGGACAAGACGACTACATCGTCGGTCAGCGGTACGGTCTGCCAATTTTAGCACCCGTCGATGCTGATGGAAATTTTACCGCCGAAGCCGGACAATTTGCCGGCATGAATGTCCTCGGCGATGGCAACGCTGCCGTGATTGAGGCACTATCTGCAGCAGGGGCGTTACTCAAAGAAGAACCGTACGTTCACAAATACCCCTACGATTGGCGGACAAAAAAACCAACAATCTTCCGCGCCACTGAACAATGGTTCGCCTCCGTAGACGGATTTCGCGATGCCGCACTCAAGGCGATCGCTGAGGTAAAGTGGATTCCGGCGATTGGTGAAAACCGAATTACTGCGATGGTATCGGAGCGTTCTGATTGGTGCATTTCGCGACAACGCAGTTGGGGCGTCCCAATTCCTGTATTCTACGACGAAGAAACTGGCGAAGCACTACTCAACGCAGAAACGATCGCGCACGTGCAAGCCATCGTCGCCGAAAAGGGTACGGACGCCTGGTGGGAATTATCAACCGAAGAACTCTTACCAGAAAGCTACCGCAACAATGGTCGGTCGTACCGCAAAGGGACAGATACGATGGACGTGTGGTTCGATTCAGGTTCCTCGTGGGCAGCAGTATTGCAACAGCGTCCAGAGTTGCGCTACCCAGCAGATATGTATTTAGAAGGCTCAGATCAACATCGCGGTTGGTTTCAGTCGAGTTTACTCACCAGCGTCGCTGTCAATGGTTGTGCGCCATACAAAACCGTCTTAACGCACGGTTTTACCGTCGACGAGCAAGGTCGCAAAATGAGCAAATCGCTCGGCAATGGCATCGAACCAGAAGTCGTAATTAACGGCGGGAAAAATCAAAAAGAAGAACCTGCCTACGGCGCTGACGTGCTGCGGCTGTGGGTATCATCCGTTGATTACACCGCCGACGCGCCGCTGAGTAAAAATATCCTCAAGCAATTGTCCGAGGCGTATCGCAAGATTCGCAACACAGCAAGGTTCTTATTGGGTAATCTACATGATTTTGACCCGATTAAGCATTCTGTAGCTTACGAACAATTGCCCGAACTCGACCGCTACATGCTCCACAGGATAACAGAAGTCTTTCAAGAGATCGGCGAGGCGTTTGAAAATTACCAATTTTTCCGCTTCTTCCAAACAGTGCAGAATTTCTGCGTGGTGGATTTGTCAAACTTCTACTTAGATATTGCCAAAGACCGACTCTACATTAGCGCGCCCGATGCTTGGCGGCGGCGCAGCTGTCAAACCGTGTTGCACGTCGCGCTGGAAAACTTAGCAAAAGCGATCGCGCCAGTACTGTGTCACATGGCAGAAGATATTTGGCAGCACCTTCCCTATCCGACGCCGTACAAATCCGTCTTTGAAGCCGGTTGGGTGAAGTTAGAAAAACAGTGGTACCAACCACAACTCGCAGATTCCTGGCAAAAACTGCGACAACTGCGCGCCGAGGTGAATAAAGTCCTCGAACAAGCACGCGTCGAGAAAACGATCGGCTCTTCCCTCGAAGCCAAGGTGTTGCTGTACGTTCCTAATGCTGCTTTCAAGGCGCAGTTACAAACATTAAACCCCGGTACGGCGCAAAGCTTAGCGACGGCTCCACAGCCCATAACAGAAACAACAGCACTGGTAACGCAACCGTCCAAAACTTGGCAACAGTACTTAGCAGAACTTGTGCAGCCCTTTAAGCGATCGCCAGCATACTTACGCGACGTGTTAAAGGTATACCGCGAACTTTGGATAATCGCTGTTGTGCTAGCGGCGTTTCCTTTAGTTGTATTACCGCTTGGTTTGTTAAAAGCCGTACTCGTCGGTGTTAATGAGATTCCGCTGCTACCGCGCGTTTTCCAGCTCATCGGCATTTATGCAACGCTGCGCTACTTACTAGTAGCATTTATGCGTATTGCGTTATCGCAAAAATCAAAAGCGCCAACGACTCTAACAGAATCGCTTTCTCAAACGATATCAGTCCCTGAAGAACAGGCGACAACTCCATCGACACGTCAATCTAACGGTGTAGACGAGCTGCGCTATTTGTTCATTGCTTCGCAGGTAGAACTTGTCGATTCGCCAGCAGCAGTACAACAAGCAAAGTACAACTTACAAACCGACGAACTCGCTATTGGCGTAGTTAACGCCGATGGCAAGAAGTGCGATCGCTGTTGGAATTACTCAGTGCATGTCGGCGACTCTGTGGAACATCCGTTGATTTGCGAGCGCTGCGTTTCGGCGTTAGCAGGCAACTTTTAAAAGGTAACAGGTAATTGGTAACTGGTAAATATCTTTTTTCTCATTACCGATTACCCATTACCGATACCGATTGCGTTTGCTGTTGCTCGCTACCAGCAACTTGCAATTTCTGTAAAAACTCTTGCGTTATTTGAGTAAATGCTTTAGCCCCTGCTGATTGTGGATTTGTCATCACAACGGGCATAAAACTATCAACGGCTTTAGCAACATTGACATCAGTAGGTATTTGTGTCTTAAAAATTTGTGTTGCCTCAAAATCCTCGTTAATTCGTTGCATTACTTGTTTGTAGTATCTACCTGTAATTAAATTACCTGACATTGTAAAGACAATACCCAATAATTGAATATTTAGATTTACCTCGGATGCATGACTTTCTTTAAGTTGAGCAATGCGTCTTTCTAGTAACTGAATACCCACTATTGACAAAGGCTCAGATTTGGCAGGTAGGATATAGAAGTTACTTGCCGCAAGCGCACTGCGCGTCATCAAATTGTAACCAGGAGCGCAGTCAAGAATAATAAAATCATAATTTTCGAGAACAGGCTCTAAAATCTGTTTAACTAATCTTCTTTCAAAGCGGTTCCATACAGTTGCAAAATCAAGTCTATCGACCTCAAATGCTTCTTCATGCAGCATTTCAGAAACAACAAATTCATCGTAGAGCTCGATATCACCAGGTAATAAATCGAGATTAGGAAGCTTGCACGCATTGTAGTGAATTGCTTCTTTCACGCTAATCTTAGAGCGTGTTTCTGGTTGAATAGCTTGATTAATTAGATATTTCAAAGTTCGCTTTGTTTTGCGATACTTAGCGAAATCTGTCGGGGACATCATACTCAAGGTAGCACTAATTTGAGTATCTAAATCGAAAACAAGAACTTTTTTACCATGATCTTTGGCGAGTGAAGTCGCTAAATTGACACTTAGTGTCGTTTTTCCTACACCACCTTTCATGTTTGCTGTTGCAATGATATAAGCCATTAGTGAAATCCTGGAATGAAGTTAGTTCTTAATGACATCGATTTTGCGATTTAGCTGTCTTAAGGCAGACAGACATAAAAGTAGAATTAATGCTAAATTTACTCGGTTGATGCTGTTAAATTATATTCAGGAATGATTGTTTTATGGCACATATTCTGCATATTGATTCTAGTCCTCGTGGCGAACGCTCTTTTTCGCGTAAACTTTCTTATGAGTTTGTGACAGCTTGGAAAAATGCCCATCCAGAGGATACACTGACTTATCGCGACTTGGGGAAAAACCCAGTACCTCATGTTGATGAAGGATGGATCGCGGCTGCATTTACACCCCCAGAAGCGCGTACCCCCGAACTTAACGAAGCAATTAAGCTTTCAGATGAACTAGTAGATGAATTTCTCGCAGCCGATCGCTACGTGTTCGGTATCCCAATGTACAACTTTAGCGTACCTTCAACCTTTAAAGCCTATATTGACCAAATTGTTCGCGTCAATCGTACTTTTACGGTTACCGATCAAGGATACGCAGGTTTGGTTCACGGAAAAAAAATGCTGATTGTGGCTGCTAGCGGTGGTAGCTACAGATCGGGAACTCCCGCAGAACAGTATGATTACCTCAAGCCTTTCTTACAGGCTGTGTTTGGCTTAGTTGGTATTACCGACATTACGTTTGTGCAAGCCGATAATCTCAGCAGCGGTGATGACGCACGCCAGGCATCTTTAGACGAAGCTCGTACAATGATTGAAGAGTTAGTCGCTAATTGGTGATGACCAGGGCGATCGCACCAAGTAAGTTAAGTAAGGATAGTGTGCGATCGCGCTTGCTTATCCCAGTTGAATCGTTTTGGCAAATAAGCTTTGTAAGCGATGTAGTTGCGCGCCATTTTGGTAGAGTAAGTCACCTTTACCAAGTAAATAAGCTGCCGAAGTTTGTTTTCCTCCTAAGATAATTGCTGAATCAGCCTCACTAGCAGTTCGTAGCGCAATTCTCCCTGGTAAATTAGAGCGGATGATGGGAGTCACGACTTTGGCTTCAGGACGTTGCGTAGCAATAATCAGATGAATTCCGGCGGCTCTAGCCATAGCACCTAACCTCTTAATACTTTGTTCAAGTGCGTTGCGGCTCTCTTTTTCTGCCATAAAATCGGCATACTCATCAAAAATACAGACAATGCGGAAAAGTCGGGAGTGCGTTTTCTGATTGTAGCTAGTTAAGTCAGCACATCCTACTGCTTCAAACTGTTGATAGCGCTGTTCCATCTCTCCCACAAGTTGCTCCATCAATTCAATTGCCTGCTCGGTATCCTTAACTACAGGAGAATAGAGCGATCGCATCTGTTCAAATTCTGGAAACGTAACTCGCTTAGGATCGACAAGCGCCACTTTGAGGGAATCTGGCGAGTGGCGGACTACGAGACTGAGAAGAAGCGATCGCAAAAACTCGCTTTTACCGCTACCAGTTGTTCCACCAACTAAAAAGTGACAAGTATTCGGGTCGGATAAATCAGCTTCTACGAGTCTTCTCTCTAAATTTACTCCTAGAGCAACTTTTACGGGAGCATCAGCAGGTAAAACTTGCGATTGCACATAATCAGCAAAACTCGCAACTTGTCGATCTTGACGCGGTAAATCGACACTGATATACCCCGCTTGTGGTGTAATTAAAGGCGGATTAGTAATTCCTAACTGTACTTGTAAATCATTTGCTAAGCGTAAAATGGAAACAACTTTTATCCCTGCATGAGGCTTAATTTTTACGCGCACAAATGCAGGTCCAATTGCTGCACCTTGGTAGTCTACGCCAAGACCAAAAGATTGTAGTGTCTCGACTAACTTTTCTCCTGTTCGCTCGATGTTGAAAGTCGCCGCTTCGTGTTGTTCTAAATCTTGATTTAGGCTATCGAGTTGTTGATTGTCTTGAGTATGTGGCGACGGTGCTGGGGACTTAAAGCGTTCTGCTGCGATCGCTTCATCACTATCAAAAAAGATTTGGCATTTCTTCTGTTGCGGACAAATATGACACAAATAGGGCTGACTTGTCGGTGGTGGTGGGTTGAGTTGCGGTGGTTTCCACGCTAACCATTGCTGCATTTGCTGCAGTTTTTGGGGAACAAGTTGATGTATGGTTGTTTCAAGCTGTTCCCATGTAAAACTCAGTTCTTGCAGGTTGGGTAACACGCTATAAACTGCCGAATTAATCTTGACACCTACGGTTTTGCGTAGCATGTAGCTGTAGAGCGCAACTTGCGCAAGCTGGGCTGATTGATCTACTGACTGATACGATTTATACTCCACGACTCGCAATCGCTGAGTAGCAAAATCGTAAACAATGCTGTCGCATCTGCCTTTGACTAACTGCTGCGTGCCATTAGGTAAAGTAAAATAGTGCTGAACGTTGAGTTCTTGTGCTAGAAAAGTTTTAGAAATAACGTCTTTTGCCGTACAATAACGGCGATTACTAACTAATAATTCTGCCCAACGGCGAATCAGTTCAACTAATCCCAACCAAAGCTGGTGTAATGCAGGTGCTTTTCCGGGGTCTTTCTGAATTGATGCTTGCAAGTAAGGAAAGAATACACGCTCATATAATAGTTGTTGCAGTGCAGCAGCGATCGCGTCTACCTCTAACTGTTCAACCACAGGTTCAAACAAAGCAGAAAATCGCGAATCTTGCTTTGCTACATTAATAAATTGATTTGATAGATCGTGAAATGCTGTCCCAATCCCAATCGCTGTATCTACGGGTAAGAAAAGTGTCATTCCCCCAAAGCGATACCCCAAGTAAAATAATCGCGGACACTCAAAGGCTACTCTGACATTAGTTACACTTAAAGAAGAATTTTCAGTTATAGATCCTGACATATTATTCGTAAGCTCAGAGTTACTTCTTGCGATTTCGATTAAACGGCGATGGACATGAGCTAGATACACTGTGTCCATCTTGGCATACTGTAACTGCTTTGGCGTTAAAGGTCGCCGTCCCCAATTACTTCCCTGTTCTTCCCGATCTATATTGACAAAGTGACAAAGTTCTGATGCTAAAGTCTTTAATTTTAAATCGGTAACAGATAAAGATTTTTTAACTAATTTTTTAGCAAGCGTCCAAGTACAGCTAATATTTTTTGCCGATTCTTTTCCAAGAAACCTCAAATCATAATTAGCGTTGTGAAAAACTTTTTCGATTTTGGCATCGGTCACGATCTCATCAATAAAATAGCTAATTAATTCAGGCTTATCTAGTACATCTAAAATAATTGTAGAATTTCCTGTACAATCTTCAGAATTACTTAAAACCTGAATGAGAGATAACCGAGGATGAGCAGTCATATAATCAGCCACCTCGGTATCCAACCAAAGAATATTTTTAGTAGTTAATTCGTCAATGAATGCACGAATTTCATGTTCTTCGGTAAGATAAGATAATTGTCTTAAATTACTATAAGAAACTGAATTCATTTTGAGTTTGGCACTAAGCAAATAAGTTGGGCTTCGGGCTTAGCATTAGGATCGAGAATTTGTAGCTTGTTTTCTTGACAGAGTTTAGCAATCAAATCTGCAACTTGTATTTCATCTACTGGTAACGAAGAAAAGCGATCGAGTGTATTTTGTACTAATGTATTTCGTCCTAAAAAATGCTGTGTTGTAACCAAATTCATTATGAATTCTGTCACAGGTTCCAAGTTTACCTGTTTAGGATTGGGATTTGAAGGTTGTTCAGCAAGAACTCCTATAACCTGTAGTAAAGTACAATATTTTAGTACCTGGGATTTGCGTACGAAAGCTTGTAATTCGTTCAAATTAGGAATTTTATCCCGAATAACTAATTCTCTAGAACTTACTGCATTGACTAAACTGTGATAAGTTGCCAAGTAGTGCACTGACGTAAGGTCTGGTACAATGTGGCAGTGTGGAGCTCCAGCAAAAATTTGTTTATAAGTTTGATAACCTTGAGTCTTATTGCTACCTAACGCTTCTGCACGTATCAAAAACAAGGTTTGACAAAGGTTTTTCTCCACAGCTTTTTGACAGCCTTTCATCACGTGGAAAAAACTGGTCATATTTGGATCTTCCATCCAAACAATTCCACATTTTTTTTGCTGTGGTGACACGTAACTGAGTGAATAACTCGTGTATGTAGGGCTGGGTAAAAATCGCGGTTTAGTTTTTATGTTTAAAGCTTCCAGTGCTTCGCGTAACATTTGAATTAACTCAGGCGAAGATAATTGGCGAATCCGCGTAACTTTTTGTTCAATTTTCTGTAATTCTTTACTCCAAATAAGCTGAAAAGCAGCTAATAGCTCTTGGTTTTCATCTATTTCCTCAATTTTTTTATATTCTGGTTGCAAGATCGTAGAGGAATTGATGATTTTTTGCTTATTAGTTGTAGGATTTGATTTAGGAGTTGATGTCGGCTTTGTATTTTCAGAAATTAATAACTTTGACTTATAAAGCTGAAATAATTGCCTTCCTAGACTTAATACATCACGAGGTAATGTTTTACCACCTGGGTATTTATCTTCTAAAAATTGTCGATTTAAGGGATAAATTGGAGAAGAAGGTAGTTTGTCAGCTTGTTGATGTAGTAGAAAAAGCCGCGATCTCCAAAGTGCTTCTGCTTGCTCTAGATTAATTGATTTTAATTTAATATAAGTATCTATTCTAGCGACATCTGCTCCTTGAATGCCGTCTTTATTGCGTATCCAAGTATTAGTAATAATGCTAATAAGTATCAAAAAGTTAGGAATATACTGGTTATGAAGCATTGAATTAAAATCAAACAATGCTTGAAAGTTACGCAAACCATTTGACGAATAAGGAATATTATCTAAATTATCAAAACATAGGACAATTGGTTGAGTTTGAGATGATATTTTGCCAAGATTAAACAATATATTTTGTGCTGCTTCTTCTGAATCAATGGCTTGTTTAACTTTTAAGACTTTTAATGCATCTTCATCTAAGTTATCTCCGCGTAGCCAATCACAGGCAAGAAAATGCGTTTCTGGATTCAATAAATCATGAAGTACGCCAAAAAACTCGCGAGCATTATAAATATCTGTAGGAAAACTAGCTCTAAGTTTATTGATAAAAGCTTGGCGATCGCCTATTAATCTATCGATTAGACTGCGTTGTTTAAAAATTGATAAACTCTTGAGCCATAAGAGTAACTGTGATTCTTGTTGTCCTTCTGGAACTTTAAGTAAACTATCAACAGTTTGACGTAAAATGTGTCGCCAAATAAAATTACTATCAGCCCAAGGATCTATGTAAACAAAAAATGCTTTAGAGTTCAATGCTTGCTTTAGCCTACCTAAAAGATGGCTTTTACCTGAACCAGAATCACCAGCTAGTAAGACAGTACGCGTCCGGCGATCTTTTGCTACTTGAGCTAGAATGCTCTCGATTATAGTAATTGCTTCTTGGTGAATTGAGTTGACATTTAATGCTGGGTCTTGTTGTTCTTGCCAAAAGTTACCAGGTTTGAACGTTGCGGGATCGAAGGGATTAACCTCGCGTTGGATAACTCGATCTATAGATGCCATCCTGCTACCTTTATGAGAATAAACAGCAAAAAACATTTAATTGTGACTTAGTTCACAGTAATGAAAAATAATGGTCCACCGATATTTTGAGGAATTCCTGCATCAATTTGTTCTGGAGTATAAGCAGTAACTTCCTGTAAAGAACTCAATTCGATTTGATCGTTGCGTTGTAAACGATACAATATTTCATCAAGTTGCTGACGAGAAATTACAGAAGTAAGCTTCTGGCGTAAATGAAAAATTGGTAAGTAGTTTTCTGTACCTAATTCTCGATCTAATTTTTGAATGATTTCGAGAACTTCTAAATCGTTAAGCTGCTGATTTTGTGTTGTTGGTAGTTTAGCTGATAAAGCTTGAGTATCTATATTGGAGTTAAAGCTTCTACGTATAAAGCGTAAATAGTGACTCAGTAAATCTAAACTGATGACAGGTTGAACTCCTTTCTTAGGAATATATTCGTCTCTTAAATGCGCTTTACCTTGTTCAGATAGCCAGACTTCTTTAACTTTAGTCTCTACTTCGATCAAACCGCGTTCAGCTAATCCTTGAATCACTGCTTGGCGTTCGGAAGCGGGAACCCCTGTCTCTCCTGGCGAAATCTTTTTATTTTCACACGCTTTCAAGGCTTTGAGTTCATCTTGAGTAACTGGTACTTGTGTCTGAGTTAATTTCAATAAAGCTTTTCCAGGAGGCGCAATCTTAAGCTTTGTGACTTCGTAGGAACATTCTACTAAACCGCGATCGCATAGTTGACGACAAATTTTTTTTCTTTCTGAGGTCTTGGTTTTATTACCCAAATTTATTTCAGTCAAGGGTGCGCGGTAATTAGCAAAACTGAGTAATCTTAGCAGAAACTTTAGTTCAATTGTTTCCATGTGCCTTTACCTTTACTTTTTGATAAGACATTTCTGGTATATAACTGCTGCAATTAAAATTAGATGTTTGTCCTATATCTTTATAGGTAGCATTTGTAGGTTTGTAAGTTCTTGGTCTACTAGATGAAGTTTAGATAATTTACAAAAAATTTATGCTAAAGTTGATCGTCTATATAAAAACTTCATAAAATTGGTAAAAAGATACTTGCTAATTCTTAATTAAATTGAGTAGGTGAAGACTGGCAGAATGGTTTAACATAATTTTTACAAAGCCTAGTGATTTTACAGATATTTATTGATTAAATCAAATTACAAGCGCAAAAATACGGGATTTTAAACACTTGAATATACTCGTGCTTTACGAACAGTAAATTCAATTTTTAACTTTTATATTTATGCATAAAAACTTGTAATAACCAAGTATATTCGAGTATATTAGTAGCAAAAAGTATACAAGAGCATAGATAAACTTACTCCTAGTTAGCGATCTATGCCAGCTGCTCGATCGCAAATATGTCAAAGCGCAAACGTAAATTAACAACAAGCAACACACTCCACAACATATCTTTTCCCAAGTCAAACTTGAACTATCGGCAAAAAAAAGAGTGGATTGCAGCTCTATTGGTCATTACGTTGTTGTTGAGTGCTGGGGGTTTAGTTGTAAGCAGTACGTGGTTGATTTATGGATTATTTTTTGACCCAAATGCGATCGCATCCTTAAATCAATTCTTACCGCAGTGGGCGCAGCTACCAATAATTCAAGAACCAACGAAAACGCTAGCGCAAATTTCAGCAGAGTTAAGCCGACAAGGAAAAGTTGCTGGAAAACCTCTACCGTTAGAAATTAATTCTGCTAATTCGCAACCAACGTCTGTCATCTTACCCGTGCGATCGCAAAATCAGATTGTTGAGTTGCGCGTGTATCGCATCACAGACGCTAAAACCCTTCTCAATCAGCCAAGTCGTGAAATCCGCTATCAGTTGGTGACTCAAGTTGACGTGACAGGACCTGAAGAGTCATTTGTTGTCGCACCGCTTGTCGATCCAGAAACCGCAGATACAAGTTCAAATCGTCCTTTACCTGTAACCGAATTGCGAAGATTTGACAGTACCACCCCAACTCAAGGAATGTGGTTTTATCTTTGGGGACAACGCCAACGAGGACACGCGATCGCCTACGGTCAAATTGTCCACTACAACCCCGACCGCTCGTACCTTAGTTTGATGTTACCCTGGACAAGCCCGACTCAACCGCAATGGCAACAAGCGATCGCCGGAGGTTCTCCAGAATTAGTTATCGATCAAACTGTAGATTTAGAACCGCGATTACAAGTTTATCAAGTTAAACCCGCGAACTTTATCTTCGATCCACTGCAACTCGAACCTGTTTCCATCGCTGAACCAGCCTTAGACAGTCGCGACTATCAAAATGCGTTACTCATTGCGCGTAGTGGGTTGTGGACACCCGCCGAGAAATGGTTGCAGTTTATTAAACAACAACGCCAAAAACGTCAAGCCTGGTCAAGCGCAGCGCAGGCACAACTCGATTTTATTCGACTACACGCCCAAAAAAGCCAAAAGCAAGCAAATCAAACTTGGGCAAGCCCCAGTCAACAAGTACTCACTTTTATAATTGATGGGCGTTGGGGAGAGGCGCTAAAAGTTTTTCAAGCTTCACCGACGAATACGCAAGAAATTACAACTTTGTTGACAACAGATAATGGACGAATCAAAAATCGCGTCGAAGTTGCTTTACGTGTTAACCCCAAACGAACTGAAGTTAAAGCTTGGGGGGCGCTACTCAAAGGCGCACAAGAAGATCGAAGAAGTGCGATCGCTTGGCTAAAACAGCAACCACAAACAACTGCTGCGGATGTTGCTTATATTCAAAGATTCCTTAAACGTTTAGAAGGTGACTTTTCATCAAATAAAGTAACAACTTCTCACCTTAGTCGTTTTGTTGGTACAGCACAACAAATGACAAAAGTCAATCCAGCGCAATGGCTGCAAATCGATCGAACACCCTTACAAGTCACAGACGAGCAAACGTGGTATCAAATCGAACTCCACGCTTACCACGACGGTGACACTTGGCAACATGCACCATTTAAGTTAACACCATCAAAAACTGCAGCTCAATACTGGCAACAATTAGGTTTAAGCTCAGATGCTGAAGTTCAAATTGTTTCCTGGCTACCTGGCGGACATCAGCAAATCGATCTCGCCGTTGTCAAAGCTGTGCAGTTACAAGGTAATACGCTGAAGCTATTAGCTGTATCGGATACATTTCCATTAGTTGATTCCGCTGCACGACAACTCGCACTTACCAAAACAACTTTACAGTGGTTGCAACCAGAGACGATTGCATTATCCGATCTCACTCAACAACCGCAGCCTGTTGAAGTTGTAGAGATTTTGCCAAAACTCTGGCAGGAGTTGCAACGCCACAACCCAAATCTGCAAAACTCTGTCCCAAATGTCGAGAAAATGCTACAGCAACTCGGAGAATTACCTGTGCAGTTAATCGACCTAACTGGTGATGGAACAGCGGAAGTGATGATGACTATTTCCCCTCAGGAAATTGCGGCTGTTCATAATTTTGAGCCTAACCTACTGCAATCGCACAACCGTGACTCGCGATCGCGCACGATTATTTTTTCAGCTACCGGAAAGTTAATTTACAACGAGTTTAGCGGAGCTTCTGAGCAAACTGCGATCGCGATCGCCGATCTCGAAGACGAACTTCCTGCATTACTAGTTGCTACTGGCAAAAGCTATATTTTTAAGCGCTGGTCTAGTCAATACCAACGCTTTGATTAAAGTCAACAATGACAGTTAGTACTTAAAGCCTGTTTTAAACACACTATCTGCTAACCGAACTACCCTCTCGCCGCTCAAAGTTACTAGGAAAATAGCTTAAAGTTTCCTAATCTTGGGGGATATAGAGGGCATTTTTCTCACTGCTTTACTTCATTGATACTTCTTCAGCAGCAGTACGTTGCTTCTTAATCGCTTGCAACTGCTGCAACAGTGATTCTACTTCAGCTTCTAAGTGTAGAAATTTAACCTGAACGCCCGCTGCGTATAAAGACTTCTGTGACTCATTCCAAGGTAATCGCGCTGTAGCTTTGCTAGAAACGTTAGTCACTGCCTGATTATTATCCGCCAAAGTGGAGGAAGAAGACATAGTAGCTGAACAATTTCCCATTGTTATCTTATATAGTTATTTTTGCCTACTCACACCAACATGTTATTGTAACTCTATCTTGAAGCATAGTTGTATCAAGTGTGTCGATTTTATAACTGGCTATATGCTGTACCCCATGATAGTTGCTTTGTCAGAGTAAACTAAGTAATACAAATATAAAATCTGTTGATGTCGCTTTTAAACACAAAAAGTGAATAAATAGCAGGTAGAATGCTTGCACTCACAGAATCTCTATCTAAATAAAGTTGCTGCAAATACCGTGACTCTGATTGCTAATAAATCTACTAACCGCGAAGTTTGGTCTGGATTAATCAAAACGTACCAGCAATACTTACCTGTAACTGAAAATACACCTGTAGTGACACTATTAGAGGGTAATACTCCATTAATTCCAATTCCCTCTATCGCTCAAATTATCGGTAGACAAGTACAGGTATTCGCCAAGTACGATGGGCTAAACCCTACAGGTAGCTTCAAAGACCGAGGAATGACAATGGCAATTTCCAAAGCAAAAGAAGCAGGAGCGCGGGCAGTCATTTGTGCAAGTACAGGTAATACTTCCGCCGCCGCCGCCGCCTATGCAAAACGTGCGGGAATGAAAGCTTTTGTGCTGATTCCTGATGGCTATGTTGCTTTAGGTAAGTTAGCCCAAGCACTACTTTATGGTGCTGAAGTGTTGTCGATTAAAGGAAACTTTGACCAAGCATTGAAAATAGTCCGCGAGATGGCAAACAGCTATCCGATTACTTTGGTAAACTCAGTCAATCCTTATCGCTTAGAAGGACAAAAAACCGCAGCGTTTGAAGTTGTTGATGCTTTAGGTGAGGCTCCAGACTGGTTGTGTATCCCTGTAGGCAATGCCGGAAATATCACAGCATATTGGATGGGTTTTTGTCAATATCATCAATCCGGTAAATGCGATCGCCTACCGCGAATGATGGGCTTTCAAGCGGCTGGGGCTGCACCACTCATTACTGGACAAGCTGTAACGCATCCTAATACCGTTGCAACCGCAATTCGCATTGGGAATCCAGCAAATTGGGAAAAAGCGATCGCGGTACAATCAGCAAGTAACGGAGAATTTCACGCAGTCACTGATGAAGAAATTCTCGCAGCATACCGTTTATTAGCGTCTTCAGAAGGTATTTTCTGCGAACCTGCAAGTGCAGCTTCGGTTGCAGGTATGTTAAAAGTCAAAGACCAAATTCCCACAGGCGCAACTGTTGTATGCGTGCTTACTGGAAATGGACTCAAAGATCCCAACACGGCAATTGATAACAATCAGAATGCGTTCAAACCAGGAATTGAACCGACACTCGAAGCTGTAGCAGCAGCCATGGGAGTTATCTAAAAATGATGTAGGATTTATACAATTTTTAGATGCAACAGGTATAGTTGGAGAGTTTATGCTGAAATCTACCAATTACGACAAAGATTTTGTTGTTTGGTCTAGTGAGCAGGCGATGCTGTTGGAACAGGAGAGATTCAGTGAATTAGACTTAATCAACTTAATCGAAGCGATACGCAATTTGGGCAGCAACGATAAACACGCCTTAAGAAGTAACTTGAGAATCGCGTTACTCCACCTTGCTCAAATGGCAATTCCAACCTAGTTAGCGCTCTAATAGTTGGCTATCCTCGATTGTTGAGCATCGACAACGAGTTGAGGAGTTGATAGAGAAATAGTCCTAGCCTTAAACCTTATTTAGAAGTAGTATTCGGCGAAGTTTATTTCAAAGCTGTCAGAAAAGCAGCAAGGCAGACAGGTCTATCTACTAGTAGTTTTCCTGATGCGTGCCCTTACACACCTACAGAAGTTCTCGATCTCGACTTTTTTCCAGATTACAGCCAAGCTTTAGGCACAATATCATAACAACACAATTTCTCTTCGAGCTTACCTTACTTTATAATTTCTTTAGCCTCTGACTCCTGATTCGAATGTTCAAAACCCGCTTCATTCGGTTTTTTCGCCACATGACTTGGGCTACATTAAGCGCGACTTTTATCCGTGTAGGTGAAAGAAGGCTGTTAGGTTTATCGTCCGAAATTGCTTATAACTCAATGCTGTCGCTGTTTCCGGCAATTCTTGCCATCCTAACAGCAATTAGCTTATTTCAAGAATCACTGCAATCTACCTTTAGACAACTAGCGCTGCGACTCAGTACAGTTGCTCCAGATGAAGCACTCTCTTTAATTCGTGACTTTGCTCAAGAAATTACTCAGAACCGAAATCGCGGGTTATTTTCAATCAGCTTTGTGGCAGCAATTTGGATTGCATCTGGCGCATTAAATACTGTAATGACAGCCCTCGACCAAATACATCAAATTCCACCACAACAAACGCGTCCTTTTTGGAAAGCAAAGTTAATTTCAATTGGTCTGACTATAGGGTCAATTATACTTTTAGTATTCGCTTCTTTCTTAGTCTTTATTAGCGATTTAATTTTAGAATTTTTTGTTCGTGAAAGTGGTCTGGATTTCTTATTATTCATTTGGCAAATACTGATTTGGCCTTTAGCTTTGGGCGTTATGTCTGCTACTTTTGCTTTTATTTATCGTTATGGACCAAGCCGCTGGGATTCTGGTACGCCAATGATGCCTGGAGCAATTTTAGCAGCAATCTCTTGGGCAATTTTATCGGCTTTATTTCGGTTGTACGTAGCAAATTTTGGTAACTATAATCAAGCTTATGGCGCCGTTGGCGCAGTCATTGTTTTAATGTTATGGCTATACATGAGTGCAGCCGTGCTGTTGGTTGGCAATCAGCTTAATGTTTGTGTAGGCGAAGCGATGCGATCGCACTCCAAAACTGTGATGGAAATTAGTAGTTCCAAAAACTCTAAAACAAACACCCCGTAAACTTACTCATTCTCTGGATTTATCTCTCTAGGAATTCTTCTAGAAAAACTCTACCTTGACAATACATATAAATATTGCTGTAGGTACACTACACATAATATTGAAAAATGTTTGAATTAAATTACCAAAAATTAATGGTTGTGTTTCATCTATGACTCAATCGGTTGCTCAGTTTGCCAATGTTGCAGCTCACCCTAAACTTACATCAGTACAACGCTTGCGTAGGTTTAGTCGTTTACTTGATAATGCTATTGGCATTCCAGGAACTAAATTTCGTATTGGTATCGACCCCCTAATTGGTCTAATTCCAGGTGCAGGAGATATTGTAGGAACAGCGCTTTCAGCTTATATTGTCGTTGAAGCAGCACGGCTAGGTATTCCAAAAGCGCTATTAGGAAAGATGGTGAGAAATATCATTATAGAGAGCGTCTTTGGCTCAGTTCCAGTTATCGGGGATATGTTTGACTTTGCTTGGAAAGCTAACATGAAAAATGTCGATTTGCTAGAAGAGTATCTTAAAAATCCTCAGAACGCTACAAATAAGTAAGAGAAATTACTGTTGTCTATAGGCTGAACTTTCAGCCTATTATTTCTGAATAGGTGATTAAATGAATCTAGCAAGCGTTGTTAATACTCTCAAACTTCATGCAAGACTGGTGGAGAGAAACTTTCCCTCAAGGACGGCAAAATTTAACAATAACAGATGCTAATGGTTATCCGGTTTCGATTGCTTACGGAGAAAAAGGCGACGGTAAACCGCTGATTTTGATTCACGGTATTGGTAGTTGGTCTTATAGCTGGCGTTATTGCATTGAACCATTATCAAAATACTTTCGGGTAATTTGCTTCGATGCTAAAGGCTATGGCTTTTCTGAGAAGCCACCACATCCAGAACAGCCAGGACATCAAATGCTAGAGTTAGAGCAAATTATTCGTGCTTTGTGCGATGAGCCGCCAATAGTTGTCGCGATTTCTTTGGGTGCATTGGTCAGTCTTGCTGTTGTGCAAGAGCATCCTGAGTTATTCGCAAGCTTAGTTTTAATCAACGTTCCCATTTTCCCTGAACGACTACCAAATCGCTGGATGCGATCGCTATCTGATTTACCTATTGAACTCTTAAAAATTGTCGATTCGCTGCGATTAACGTTCTTTTTCTCAACGCTTGTCCGCGCGATCGTGCGCGTCGAACGTCGTGAAGTCTTGGTAGACTGGTCTGCAGTCACACCCGAAGAAGTTTACTGGATTACATATCCCTATATCTATATTCCTGGAACGCTAGCAAAAGTGACTGAAGAATTACAAATCGCCGCGCAGGAAATTAAGCGCTTACAACAAAAGCAACCTAACTTAATCAGTAAAATTCAATCGCGTTTAGGTGAAATTACTTGCCCAACACTCATTATCTGGGGCGATCAAGATCGATGGTTCCCTGCAACCGATGCTGAAAAATTGCGATCGCGCATTCCTCACGCGCAAGTTAAAATTATCGAAAATTGCGGTCACGATGCCCCTGCAAACTCTCCAAAAGAACTCAATGCAGCAATTCTGGAGTTTCTCTGCAATCTTAATGGATTTTAGTACCTCTTGAGGTCATCCTGCAATCTACTAATCTAACGCTCAGTGTTCAGCCAAAACCCGGAAGCTGTTTAACAAGCATCATTACGACAGTAATGTTTTCCTACAGTAATGGAGCGTGCAATAATAATCCAGCTGTTGTGCGATTGCTTCTCATGTCACCTGCTGATATTGATCTTGTTGCTGCTTTAGAGGAACAAACAAACCTTAATTTTGAACTTCCCGATCCTGAAGATGAGCAAATTCCCGAACAGGAATTTCAACGCCAAGTAGATACCGCGTGGCAAGTGTGCGATCGCTTTGACCTTCAAACAGAGATTTGGCGCGGGCGCATTTTACGAGCAGTACGCGATCGCGAAAAGAAATACGGCGATGCACGCGGAAGTGGGTTTCTCAAATGGTTGCAAGAACGCGATATTAGTAAAAGCCAAGCTTATTCGATGATTCAACTTGCAAATAGTGCCGATACACTGATGGAACAAGGACAACTTGACCCCAATACAGTACGCTGTTTTAGTAAACGCGCGTTTATTGAAACTGCCAAAGCCGAACCGGAAATTCAACAACTGATTACTGATGCGGCAAAAAAAGGCGATCGCATTACACGGCGAGAAGTTCGTCAATTAGCCGATGAATTTACCGCCATGTCGTCTGATTTACTTCCTGATACCGTCAAAGCCAAAGCCGCCGATAACTCGCTTCCTAGCCGCTATCTTGCTCCGCTAGTACGCGAAATGGAGAAACTACCAAGATCGCATCAAACTGTTATTCGCGAAGAAGTCGCAGCAAGTCCTGACGTTGATACGCTCAAACAAGCGACATCCGAGGCGCGTTATCTTGCCAAGTATCTTGATGCAGCTACCAATGTTCAAGTCCTTGAAGAAGAATCGGTAGACTTAGAAAAGGCGTTAGAAGAAGCATTAAGAATCGGTTGTATCAATGTTGCTGCAGACCTTGTTAATCAAGCATCGCAGTTAGAGCAAACAATTGCCAAACTCTACAATACTTGGAAAAAGATTGGTAGTCTCGCCGATCGCTTGTACGTTGATACTGGTGCGAGTACGCCAAATTTGCGATCGCTCCTAAATTGCTTAGAACAACTTGGTGGTGAAGTCGTCGAAGTGCAACTTGCGAGTGGAGAACGTACTATCCGCCTGCAAATTCAAGAAGAATAATCAGGTAAGCTAGTGAAAATAAATCTAACCCGCAAGCTGGTCATTGGTAATTGGCGACGACTTTGCACGCTGTTTGTCGTCTTCCAGGCAAAACGCCTGATGTAGCTAACTGTTATCAAAGGTGCAATTTTTCGCAATGAATCTTCTAGCGATCGCTTGCCAGAAAGAAAAAAAGCAGGCGTATAAAGGGGAATTTGTATTAATTTTTAATTCCTGTTGTCGCGATTCCTTGGATAAATTGCCGTTGACCTAACACGAACAGGACAACTACAGGGATAGTAGCGATCGCAACCGCTGCCATCAGTAAAGGCCAATTATTCGTAAACTGTTCTTGAAACTCGGCTAGCGCCAATTGTACTGTCCTCAACTCTGGTCTTGTTGTGAAAACTAGCGGCTTAAACAAGTCGTTCCATTCTCCGATAAAAGTAAATAAAAATAACGTAACCAATGCTGGACGCGATAACGGTAACAGCACCCGCCATAAAATTTGCCAGCGGTTTGCACCATCCAACACCGCCGCTTCCTCTAACTCGATCGGAATTGTCAAAAAGTACTGACGTAGTAAAAAAATGCCAAAACCATTGACTGCTGTTGGCAGAATCAGTGCTCCATAAGTGTTAATGAGATGACCCCACTTAAGCACCAAGAATATGGGAATAACCAGTAATTGAAAAGGAATGACTAGCGTAGCTAACACAATCAGAAGCACGACTTGCCGACCTGGGAATTTTAACCGCGCGAGCGCATAACCTGCTAGAGCTGAAGAAACTAGCTGAAAAGCTGTCACGGCAAGTGCAACAAGCGTTGAGTTGGCAAAGGCTAGCAGGAACTTGCCTCGTTGCCAAGCGTCTCGATAATTAGCTAACGACCAGCCATTTTGTGGTATGAACGTGGGTGTTGCTCCTTCTGGCGCAAAGGAGGTCAGAAAAACTATTCCTAGAGGTAGTAGTACAAGACCCGCACCTAGTAGTAAAACAGCTAAATTGACGACTTCTAATATAGATTGACGGGTGGGGGTGTTATTGTGATTTTTTTTAGGCATTGCTACTAGTTTAGCTTTATGCTTTGATATGCATTGATATTATTTTTTAATTTGAAAAATATTTCATGACCAAACGTAACGTAGCGCAGCGAGATTTGTTAAGTTAAATTTAACCATTTTCAACTTTACACTTGAGTTGCCAGGTTAACCAAGCTCGTATCAGTTGATTTACGTAAATAGGAGATAAAAGACCTATGCAGCAGCTGGCTGCCACCGCCGCAGAACTTGATTTCCACAGCGAAACCTACAAGGACGCTTACAGTCGCATCAATGCGATCGTGATTGAAGGGGAGAAAGAAGCCCATGAAAATTACATCCGATTAGCGGAACTGCTGCCAGAACACAAAGAGGAACTGATTCGCTTATCGAAGATGGAGAACCGCCACAAAAAAGGTTTTGAAGCTTGTGGGCGCAATCTTCAAGTCACGCCAGATATGCAGTTTGCGCAAGAGTTCTTTGCTCAATTGCACCAAAACTTCCAAAAAGCAGCCGAATCAGGCAATGTAGTCACTTGCTTACTCATTCAATCACTGATTATCGAATGCTTTGCGATCGCCGCTTACAATATCTACATTCCAGTAGCAGATGACTTTGCCCGCAAAATTACTGAAGGCGTAGTCAAAGATGAATACAGCCACCTCAACTTTGGGGAAGTTTGGTTAAAAGAACACTTTGAAGAATCAAAAGCTGAAATCGAACAAGCAAATCGTCAAAATCTTCCGATCGTTTGGCAAATGCTCAACGCAGTTGAAAACGACGCGCGTACCTTAGCAATGGAGAAAGAAGCTTTGGTCGAAGATTTCATGATTCAATATGGTGAAGCACTGAGTAACATCGGCTTTACTACCCGCGATATTATGCGAATGTCGGCATACGGACTTACAGCTGCATAAAACTTACTAACAGGGGTGGCAAAACTGCCCCTGTATCAGTTTCACTGCATTGCCTAAACGTATACATCGATCGCCAGCAAACTGAGCCTCAACTCAGTGAATTGGTGTGGTATTTTTGTGGAAATTCTCCTAAATCTCACACTTTACATTTTGTCTCACAGCAGCTACAAGTCTCATACAGCACAATAAATGTTTGGTCTAATCGGTCACCTTACTAGTTTGGAACACGCCCAAGCAGTAGCTAAAGAGTTAGGCTACCCTGAATACGCAGATCAAGGGCTTGATTTTTGGTGCAGCGCTCCGCCCCAAATCGTCGATACTATCAAAGTTACAAGCATTACTGGTCAAATAATCGAAGGTCGGTACGTCGAGTCATGCTTTCTTCCTGAGATGCTAGCTTCCCGCCGCATCAAGGCAGCAACGCGAAAAGTCCTCAACGCGATGGCTCACGCACAAAAACATGGAATTAATATTACGGCGTTGGGCGGTTTTTCATCGATTATTTTTGAAAATTTTAATCTTCACCAAAATCGCCAAGTGCGCAACGTACGGCTGGAATTTGAACGATTTACAACAGGTAACACGCACACAGCTTATATTATCTGCCGTCAAGTTGAACAAGCCTCTAAAAATCTAGGTATTGAACTCTCGAAGGCAACTGTTGCTGTGTGTGGTGCGACAGGTGACATTGGCAGTGCTGTCTGCCGTTGGTTAGATGCGAGAACAGATGTAGCTGAGTTGCTATTAATCGCGCGCAATCAAGAGCGACTACAGCATCTCCAATCCGAACTCGGTCGCGGTAAGATTATGAGTCTAGAGGAAGCTTTACCGCAAGCAGACGTTATCGTCTGGGTTGCTAGTATGCCTAAAGGTGTGGAAATCGATCCGACGACGTTAAAGCAACCTTGTTTGTTAATTGATGGTGGATATCCTAAAAATTTAGCGACCAAAGTACAGTACCCCGGCGTGTATGTCCTCAATGGCGGCATCGTCGAGCATTCGCTTGACATTGATTGGCGAATTATGAGTATTGTCAATATGGATGTTCCGGCGCGCCAATTGTTTGCCTGCTTTGCCGAGTCGATGCTACTCGAATTTGAAAAGCTGTACACTAATTTTTCGTGGGGACGCAACCAAATTACAGTCGAAAAAATGGAACACATTGGTCAAGTATCTGTCAAACATGGTTTTCGTCCTCTGCTAGTCTAAGGGTTAGGAACGAGGAGCGAGGCGCGAGAAACGAAATTAATTGTTAGTGATAGCTGAAAGAGCAGTTGATGTATTGCGTTTCTCCCCTACTCCCCTGACCTCTGACCCCCGACCCCCGACCTCTCCCTATGGCAACTACTGAGCGCAAACCACTACTTTTAGACTTTGAGAAGCCGCTGATTGAACTTGAATCGCGAATCGATCAAATTCGCGAACTTGCGGCAGAAAATGGCGTCGATGTTTCCGAAGATATTCGCCAGTTGGAAACCCGCGCCATGCAACTAAGACAAGAAATTTTTAGTAGTCTTTCACCTGCACAAAAGTTGCAACTGGCACGTCATCCCCGCCGTCCGAGTACGCTCGATTACATTCAAGCAATTAGCGATGAATGGATGGAATTGCACGGCGATCGCCGAGGTACTGACGATCCGGCTTTAGTGGGTGGAGTCGCAAAATTTGCAGGGCGTGCGGTAGTGATGCTGGGACATCAAAAAGGACGCGACACAAAAGATAACATTGCGCGCAATTTTGGTATGGCATCGCCTGGAGGGTATCGTAAAGCGATTCGGCTGATGGACCATGCGAATCGTTTTGGAATGCCGATCTTGACCTTTATTGATACGCCTGGTGCTTTACCAACAGCAGAAGCAGAGTACAAGGGTGCAGGTGAAGCGATCGCCTATAATCTCCGCGAAATGTTTCGCTTTGAAGTGCCGATTATTTGTACTGTCATCGGTGAAGGTGGTTCGGGTGGTGCTTTAGGAATCGGTGTTGGCGATCGCTTACTGATGTTTGAACACTCAGTTTACACTGTGGCTACTCCAGAAGCATGTGCGGCAATTCTCTGGAAAGATGCGGCTAAAGCATCGCAAGCTGCGGTAGCGTTAAAAATTACAGCTTCCGATTTAAAAAATCTTGGTATTCTCGACCAAATTTTACCAGAACCAAACGGCGGCGCGCATTCAGATCCACTTGGTGCAGCAACGATTCTCAAACAGGCGCTAATTGAGAATTTAGAAGCTCTATCGCCAATGAGCGGTCAAGAACGTCGTAAAATGCGCTACCAAAAATTCCGTAGATTAGGTGTTTTCACTGATAAATCCTGAGTTGGGCGCTAGTATAGTAGCGATCGCGAACGCTAGTGATATAATGACTCTGAACGTGTAAAGAAACTTTACATATCGTCTAATCTATCCCACTACAGTTATGTAGATAGGGAAGATTGTTACTGAATCCCTGCTTTTGAGCAGCTTGTCAATTTAAGAAGACATTATCCGTAACCGAGTAATTACGTTGGGTTATACTATGCCAAAAAAACGTTAATTTAGGTCTTGAAACTGATTAATCTATCTGTGGTAGGAAGTTGAGATAATAGTGAAGAAGCAATGCCACTTCTTCAAGGAAACAGGAATTCATGAATTTGGCGAAAAATAAAAGCGCCATGATTACTGGTGCAAGTAGTGGAATTGGGAAAGCAACCGCTTTAGCCTTTGCTAAGGTAGGAATCGATGTAGTATTAGTAAGCCGGAATCAAGAAAAACTAGCATCTGTAGCTAGTGCAGTCGAACAAACTGGGGCAAAAGCAACTACCTATGCGCTCGATTTAGCTGATATTGAACAAGTGCGAGAGAAAATCAGCGCGATCGCGGCAGAATCCCCAGTCAATATTTTAATTAATAGCGCTGGCATGGGATATACCGGAAATTTGAGTGACACACCATTGAGCGACTGGCAAGCAGTGATGAATTTAAATCTCACAAGTGTCTTTCAATGCATTTTGGGCGTGTTACCAACAATGCGCGATCGCGGCGCAGGGACAATCGTCAATGTTGCGTCAGTTGCAGGCTTGCAACCTTTTCCTAGTTGGGGCGCTTACTCGGTGAGTAAAGCAGGACTAATTGCGCTTTCTAAGACCTTAGCAGCAGAAGAACGCCAACATGGAATTCGGGTCACAACGATTTGCCCAGGTGCTGTCGATACTGAACTATGGAACAGCGATACTGTCGGAATTAAACTTGAGCGAGCGGCAATGTTAACGCCAGAAAGCGTTGCCCAATCAATACTCCATGCTGTACTCCTTCCAGAACAAGCTGTTATTGAGGAATTAACCTTAATGCCAAGCGCTGGCGTTTTGTAACTCTATCAACAACGACCAACATCGATATCGGTTCAATCCGCTGAAGCTCATTGCAGGATTGATAATTTGCGGCTGAATAGGTTGACAACTTAACACCAACAATAACTACGAAAACCTTAATTGAGACTTGAGACCATGACTATTGGATTCCCCAACGGTTCACCTCGCTCTAATTCACCTTTGATGCCAGACAGTATAGAAGACACCATCAACCGCATTACAACGCGACCAGACCGCAATACTCAAAATGGCAAAGAGGCACAATTGCAACCTCCTTCCGAAGAACTCGATGAAGCGATGGTAGAAGCAGTTCGCACGATTTTATTAGGTGTAGGAGAAGATCCAAATCGCGAAGGGCTTTTAAAAACTCCTAAGCGCGTCGTTGAAGCAATGCGCTTTTTGACTAGCGGCTACAACCAATCATTAGAAGAAATCGTCAACAACGCTATTTTTGACGAAGGTCATAACGAGATGGTGCTTGTGCGAGATATTAACTTTTTTAGCTTGTGCGAACATCATATGCTGCCATTTATGGGTAGAGCACACGTTGCATATATCCCTAACGAGAAAGTAGTGGGATTAAGTAAATTAGCGCGGATTGTGGAAATGTATTCGCGCCGCTTGCAGGTACAAGAGCGCCTCACGCGGCAAATTGCCGAAGCTGTACAGAAGATTTTAGAACCTCAAGGAGTTGCGGTTGTCATGGAAGCAACGCACATGTGTATGGTGATGCGTGGAGTGCAAAAACCAGGCTCTTGGACGGTGACTAGTGCGATGGTTGGCGTGTTTCACGACGATCAAAAAACGCGCGAGGAGTTTTTGAATCTGATTCGACATCAACCAGCTTTTTTCTAGCTGCTAATTGCTGAAATAGCTGAGCAACTTTTGCTAAATCTTTGTCACCAGGGGCGCGCTCTACACCACTTGATAAATCGATACCGTGAGGTTTTAACTGATTAAGCGCGTCACTTACGTTTTCTGGAGTTAATCCGCCTGCGAGTAACCACGGACAACTTGGGCAAAACTGCTGTAGGGTTGTCCAATTTAGCGTTTTTCCAGTACCTCCCAACATGTGGGGGTGATAAGCATCAAGTAAGAGCGTATCTACGCAGTCAGTATAAAGATTGGCTTGCGCTAAGGCTTGTGAATCGCGCACTCGTAGGGCTTTGATGATTTCTACACCAGCAGGTAATACTTGGCGGAGTTCTGTACAAAATTCTGGAGATTCATCACCGTGCAATTGGATACCTGTGAGATCTCCGGTTACCGCCACCTGATAGATTTCTTCACTACTTGTATTTGCAAAAACACCAATACGCTCAACGTGGCGGGGAATTTGTGACACGATCGCTTGAATTTGAGTTGTGCTGATATAGCGCGGTGAGGCTGGGACGCAAATAAATCCGAGCGCAGTTGCTCCTAGTTGGGCGATCGCTTGTGCTTGTTCTGGTTTTGTAATTCCGCAAATTTTAACTCGCATTAAGTTTTGTGTCGAAAATACGTCGTAACTGTTAACTCTTAAAACAGAGACTATGTTTGACCTAACAAAATTTGATAATCCTTAATTATTAATATCTTTTTGTTTAGGAGAGAGAAACTTGACTGACTTAATTTTACTAGCAGCCGTGCAATCGACCGTTCCCGACACGGTCAGATGGAGTTGGACAGGATCGGCAATTATTATTGGTGCTTCTCTTGTGATTCTGTTTATTGCTAGCCGGACAATTCGCTTTCCTCAAGTTGGTCCAAAAATGCCTTTACCATTCCCCGCACTATTTAACAATCCAAGTGTGGGTACAGTCCTGGGATCTGTGAGCTTAGGTCATATTGTCGGTATAGGTATTATCCTAGGACTCAACAATCTTGGCATTCTTAAGTAAACTATAACTGCATTTATCCTTTAACAAGGCAGTAGCGGTGAGGATTTCCTCCCGCTTTATTTATCTATCTCCCTCCCATTTCCCCATTCTGACTGCTGCCTTCTACCGCTTAAATGTACGGATTCCTCGAATATCTTCGAGTAGTGCTGAGTTAAAGTGATTGTCTATTCTAGAAATAAGGTGAATCACAAATCTATAATTGCTGGATAACTCACATCTGAGCAGGAACATTGACAAAATCTAGCAACTGTGCATGGATTGTCTGCCTTAAAGTGCTGAGTTTTAGGAAAATTTCATGCAAACAAGTTGGCGAATTGGATCTTTATTTGGCATCCCACTGTTACTCGATCCTTTGTGGTTCGTAATTTTGGCAGTAGTCACACTCAACTTTGGTTTAGCTTACCAACCGTGGGGAGTAGCATTAGGCTGGAGTGCGGGAATTGTTACAGCGTTGCTGTTGTTTGGTTCAGTATTGTTACACGAACTCGGTCACAGTTTAGCGGCGCGAGCGCAAGGCATTAATGTAAAATCGATTACATTATTTCTCTTTGGCGGCATTGCCGCAATTGAGGAAGAATCAAAAACACCAGGACAAGCGTTTCAAGTCGCGATCGCAGGTCCAACTGTAAGTGTAACTTTATTTGTCTTACTGACGGCGATTGCCTATATTCTACCGACAGGTAGCTTGTCGAGTGCCCTAATTGGCGATTTGGCAAAAATTAACTTGGTGTTAGCACTGTTTAATTTAATTCCTGGCTTACCTTTAGATGGCGGACAAGTTTTAAAAGCTGCTGTGTGGAAAGTCACCGGTAATCGCTTTCAAGCAGTGCGCACTGCGGCTAGCGCTGGGCAAATTTTGGGTTGGAGTGCAATCGCCTTAGGGTTTGCGATTGATTTGTTGACTGGCGAGTTAGTATCTGGGTTGTGGTTTGTCTTGCTAGGCTGGTTTGGCGTTCGGAATGCGACAGCCTATAAAAACGTCACGTCGTTGCAAGAAGCGTTACTCACGCTTAAAGTCAGCGATGCGATGAATAAAGATTTCCGAGTCGTCGACGCAGATTCAACACTACGTCAGTTTGCAGACTTGTTTCTTCTCGAATCCAAGCCAACACAAGTTTATTTTGCGGCTTCAGACGGACGCTATCGCGGTATGGTTTCAGTAGACGATCTGCGGCTGATTGAACGCAGTCAGTGGGAAACCCAAACCTTGCATAGCATTGTGCGTCCTTTAACGGAAATTCCCACAGTGACAGAAACGACTTCACTTGCAGATGTCATTAATCAACTAG
Source organism: Chroococcidiopsis sp. TS-821 (assembly GCF_002939305.1). Classification (NCBI taxonomy): domain Bacteria; kingdom Bacillati; phylum Cyanobacteriota; class Cyanophyceae; order Chroococcidiopsidales; family Chroococcidiopsidaceae; genus Chroococcidiopsis; species Chroococcidiopsis sp. TS-821. The sequence continues at coordinate 43,509 of NZ_MVDI01000011.1, forward strand.
AAAATCAACACCTGCAACAAATCACTGTGCTTTCTCCTGCTGGGGCGGTTGCGGGTTTAGTTGATAAAGGCGATATTCTTCGGACACTCGCACAAAAGCTAAAATTACGGATTACCGACGCCGAAATTAAGCGCGTCAAAGAAGAAGGTACGTATCCACCAGGATTACAACTTGGCGCGATCGCTAAAGCCGCTAGTAAATGAGTTTACCTAAGAGGTTAGAGGATATTCCTTTAACCTCAAATTTGATTATTTGGTACTAATACATTCAAGCTATTAGGAATACACTCAATCTCTACAGGTGTTGTTCCCTTCAAATTCCCATCCAAAACGACAGGCTGCGGAGGTTCTGTGGTAATTTTGATGTGCTTAGCGCGGAGATGATGCACATTATCAAGTTCTACAGCACGATCGTTAAAGCCTGACTTGAGAAGATGGTACAGTGCGATCGCCCCTTCGAGGCGAGATTGTGGAGAAGTTATCGTCACATCTAAAAGCCCATCATCGACGTAAACTCCTGTTGTACCGTGTGCTAGTACAGATGTTGGTGGCGCTGAGTTGGCGACTGTGATAGCTGTTGCTTGTTGAATCGTTGCTGTTTGGGATTCAGTTTCGACATTAGTTTCAAAAGGTTTTACACCTTGCCAAAATTGCTTGATTCCAGCCAAAATATATGCGAAAGCACCGAAACGATTTTTTGCTTCCTTGTCGGCTTGTTCAACAGTTTTTGCTTCAAAACCAATTCCAGCAAGTAGTACCATTGGCTTGCCGTTACACAAAGCCGTATCTACCAAGCGAGTGTTTCCTGCTAAAATCACTTGACACGCAGCTTTAAGATCGCTGGGAATATCAAGATAAGTTGCAAAAGCGTTCGCTGTTCCTCGCGGGATAACACCAAAAGGAATATCTGTATTGATTAAAGCCTCAGCCGCCGCCGAAACTGTACCATCACCTCCAGCAGCAATAACGACTTCAGCGCCATTTTCTACAGCTTGGTGCGCTAGTTGACCAGCACTCACTTCTGGAGTTGTAGAATAAACACTTAAGTTAAACTCCGGCTCTAACATCGCACGGATTTCCATCAACTCTTGTTCAGTTTCACGTTGCTCTGAAGCAGGTTTAAAAATGAGATAAGCTGAGCGAGACATAAGCAGTAAGTTTTGAACGTTATCAGATAGACTAAAAGTAGGAAAGAAATTGGCAAAAAACTTTACTCATAAATCCAAAGCTTATTCATTTATAGGCAGCAACATCGTAATTCCTTGCAGCAATCCTACACATTTATATTTATTACCTGGCTTCCTGCTTCTGTTGAATCAAACACGCGTGTTGCAACTTGGTTGCGTTCTTAACTCAATAATTGATTTAGAACTATCCTCAACAAGATGCAGGTCTTCTTTAAGAAGTAAACAAAAAAATCGTAAAAAAAATCTAGCTATAGGCGGGTGAAGCTAGCAAAAGAAGTAGGGTTCTGATATGACTTAACCCTTAATCAAGCCATTTTAAAAGCCTTCGCTAAAGTCTCAAAAAGTCGATCGATCTGTTGTTTTTCAATAATAAGTGGTGGAGATAACGCGATATTATCTCCCGCAGCGCGTACCAGCGCCCCTAACTCGTAACAACGCAAGAAAGTCTCGAAGCCACGCGCGCCTGGTTTATCGGGAATTGGTTCTAACTCTATCGCTGCGAGTAAACCGAGATTACGGATATCAATGACGTGCGGTAAACCTCGTAAACTATGCGCAGCATCTTGCCAATAAGTTGCCAACTCTTGAACGCGCGATAGTAGTTTTTCTTGAAGATAAATATCTAATGTCGCCATACCTGCGGCGCAGGAAACCGGATGTCCAGAGTATGTGTATCCGTGAAAAAATTCGATACCTTGTTGCGTTTTTTGCACAAAAGTATCATAAATTCCTTGACGGACAAACACTGCACCCATTGGCACTGTCCCGTTTGTGATTCCTTTGGCAACAGTAATTATATCTGGTACGACACCGAAATAATTTGCGGCAAACGGTTCGCCAAGTCGCCCAAAACCTGTAATTACTTCATCAAAAATCAGCAAAATGCCGTATTTATCACAAATTTCGCGCAAGCGTTGCAAGTAGCCGACAGGAGGAATTAATACGCCAGTAGCACCCGCGACAGGTTCCACGATCGCTGCGGCGATTGTTGAAGCATCGTGTAAAGCAATTATTCGTTCAAGTTCATCAGCAAGGTGCATTCCCCATTCGGGTTGTCCTTGACTAAAGGCATTTTTTTCTAAGTTATGCGTATGCGGTAAGTGATCGACACCTGCGAGTAAGTTACCAAAAAACTTGCGATTTGCCCCAATTCCACCAACTGCGACACCACCAAAATTCACACCATGATAAGCGCGTTCTCTACCAATTAACCGCTGACGGGAAGCTTCGCCACGTATCCAATGGTAGGCGATCGCCATCTTTAATGCCGTATCTACCGCTTCTGAACCTGAATTCGTGAAAAAAACATGATTCAAATCTCCAGGAAGCAATTCTGTCAGTCGATTGGCAAATTCAAACGCCACTGGGTGTCCCATTTGAAACGCGGGTGCAAAATCTAACCGCGTGATTTGATCGGCGACAGCTGCTGCAATTTCTTTCCGACTGTGTCCAGCATTGACACACCACAGCCCACCTGTACCATCCAAAATTTGCCGACCATCATCAGAAGTATAGTACATTCCCTCAGCTGCTACTAAGAACCGAGGTTGCGCTTTAAACTGGCGATTAGCGGTAAAAGGCATCCAGAAAGCTTCTAGATTGCTGGGTATGTTGCTCACAGGTTTAGGCTCGATGGATTTATTACATATAGCAATTTTAGATGACTTGTAATATACAGTTGCGCTTGGTAATGGGTGATGGGTAATAGAAATATGATGCAAGTTCCGTTCTAGGTTCAAAAAAAATCTACAATGCCTGATGAAGAATCAACGTAGAAAGAACAGTGGTGTTAGAACCTGGTAAATTGTGGATAAGGGTCATTGAGCAAACAAAGTTCGCTTTACGCACTGGCGCACTTCAGTCGATTCCTACTGATTACGAATTTATCGAGCAAAACGGTATTAGTTTTCTTGTCCGCACGTTATCCAACTTGGTGCGTAAGGATGAAGCGCAAAAGCAGGATAAGATTACTGCTATTGGTAATTTTAATCCGTTTCTACCTTACGAAGAAGACTTGTTTGTTGCAGATATCTCTGAGACGCATTTGTGTTTATTGAATAAATTTAACGTTGTCGATCATCACTTGTTGATAATCACTCGTGCGTTTGAAGAGCAGGAAAATTGGCTCAATTGGCGCGATTTTCAAGCAATGTGGGTCACTTTAGCTGAAATAGATGGTTTAGCGTTTTATAACGGCGGAAAGATGGCGGGTGCAAGTCAAAAACACAAACATTTACAACTTGTTCCCTTACCACTGACACCTCAAGGAGTTAAACTGCCAATCGAAAAAGCGATCGCTGCTACTCAATTTACAGGTTCTATCGGTAGATCCCCGCTATTTCCGTTTGTGCACGCGATCGCCCAACTCGATCCCAACTGGGTAACATCTCCCGATACCGCTGCCACTGCAACGCTAAAATGCTATCAAAATCTACTTCATGCTGTTGGAATTGAGACAAACGATTTTAAAAGCGACAAGCAATCAAGTGCGTATAATTTACTGGCAACACGTCAATGGATGTTAGTTGTACCGCGATCGCAAGAAAGTTTTAAGTCAATATCCGTCAATTCCTTAGGGTTCGCCGGATCGCTATTTGTCCGCAACGACGAGCAAATGCAGATTCTTAAATCATATGGTCCGATGACGGTTTTGCAGCAAGTTACGAGTGGCTAGTTGCTACTGGCTAGCAGTGGCTTGACATTTTGGCGATTATATGCATTACAAGTGAGTGCATCCTCGGTTAAAATGCGAATGTTATTTAGTGGTAATTTGATTTTTACGCTGTCGCCAGGCGTGAATTTGTGAAGGTCGCTAGGGTGGAGATTTTGCGATCGCACGGTAATGCAGCTTTGTTCTGTTAGGCGCACAATATAACGTGTATCAGTGCCAATATACACAGTTTCTTCGACCTTACCTTGCAAAGATTCATCGCTGTTAGCGGGGAGAATTGCGACTTTTTCAGGACGTACAACTAAAGTGACAATGCTATCTATCGCAATTTCATCGTTACAACTGACGCGTATGGGTATTTGTTCGTCAACCAAAACTGTAACTGTACCTAACTGACGTTTAATAACGCGTCCGATTAAGAAATTTGTTTCACCAATAAAATCAGCGACAAAGCGCGAAGTAGGTTTTTCGTAAATTTCAATCGGTGTCCCTACTTGCAATACTTGTCCTTGGTGCATAACAGCGATGCGATCGGACATGGTGAGGGCTTCTTCTTGATCGTGCGTGACGTAGATAAATGTAATACCTAAACGTTGTTGCATCCGTTTGAGTTCGAGTTGCATTTCTTTACGCAACTTCAAATCTAAAGCCCCTAAAGGTTCGTCAAACAATAACACAGCAGGCTGTTTGATCAAAGCCCGCGCTAAGGCGACGCGTTGCTGCTGTCCCCCAGAAAGTTGACGCGGGTAGCGTTTTTCCATTCCAGTCAGTTGTACTTGGGCTAATACTTCCGCGACTCGATTTTGAATTTCTCGACGGGGGCGATTTTCCATTTCGAGTCCAAAGGCGACGTTTTGGGCGACGGTGAGATGTGGAAATAATGCGTAGTTTTGAAATACTGTGTTGACTGGGCGGTGAAATGGTAAGCGATGCGACATGGGTTCGCCGTGGATGAAAATTTCTCCTGAGGTGGGAGTTTCAAATCCGGCGATCATTCGTAGTGTTGTTGTTTTACCACATCCTGATGGTCCAAGGAGGGAGAAGAATTCGCCGGCGGTTATTTGGAGGTTGATATGATTAACGGCGAGGAAGTCTTTGTTTTCGGTGAATCTTTTGGAGAGTTGTTGGAGTTCGACTGCTGGTATCATTTTGGTAGTAGGGGTATTTGGGGATACAAACCACAAAGAAAGGACTCAAAGAATACAAAATTATTTGCCTACTGCGACTTTGACTTCGTTCCAGGCTTCGTCGTACAGTGGTGTTGCTTGTCCGACGTCGTTGATGTACTTGAGTTTGGCAAAAACTTCGGGCGGGGGATAAATGGCGGGGTTTTTTAAGTCGGCTTCGTTGATGAGTCCTTTGTCTCTAGCGGTTTTGTTGGGGGAACCGTAGTGAATGAAGTTGGAGATTTTTGCCCCGACTTCGGGTTCCAGGATAAAGTTAATAAATCTTTCGGCGAGTTCTTTGTTAGGGGCGCCCTTGAGAACTACCATGTTATCTGTCCAGACGATTGTTCCTTCTTTGGGAATGGCGTAGCGGATTTGATCGTTTTCTTCCATCACTTGAAAAATATCGCCACTCCACTCGTAAGTGAGGTCAACTTCACCTTGATCGAGTAAGATTTGACCAGTGTCAGGAACAAAGGCAGCGATCGCATCTTGATGCTTGACTAAAAAATCTCGTGCTTGTTGAATTTCTGCGGGGTTAGTCGTGTTTGGATCGAAACCGAGATACATCAAAACTGCACCAGTGGTATAGCGCATTTCATCCAGCCAAGCGACTCTTCCTGCATACTTAGGATCGAACATCGCCGCCCAGCTATCGATTTCTTGATTATTTGTTGCTGTAATGTTGTAACCAATTCCTAAAGTTCCCCATTGATAAGGCAAACTATATCTATTTTCAGGATCGTATGGTGCATTTACAAATGTTGAATCTAAATGTTTTCGATTAGGAATATTCTCTAAATTCAATTCTTCTAATAGACCTTCATTAGCCATAATTTCAACCATGTAATCTCCAGGAAAGGCAACGTCATAACCTGGATTTCCTGGCTGAATTTTGGCGTACAGTGCTTCATTATTCTCGTACGTGTCGTATTTAACTTTAGCGTTAAATTCTTTTTCAAACTGAGTAATAACCTCAGGAGCAATATAAGTAGACCAGTTATAAACACTTAACACATTCGACGGCGTACTACCATCAGTAACGTTTGTTTGGTTACTTCCACTACATCCAAGTGGCAATAGTAAAGCAACAAAAAATAACAATACATAACTCAAAAATTTTCTCATCATAGAACCCAAATCCTATTCATTACTTGATGAGTGAATCTATAAATTTTTCTCCCCTGCTTCTCTAAAGTGGTTCGTTCATCTCAAATCTTTCGTCCCAACCATTAACGCGGGTATAACTAACAATAAAGAAGCCAACAACATTAAAGTAGAAATTGCATTAATTGCCGGTGTTACCGAAAACTTAATCATTCCATACACAAAAAGTGGCAAAGTTGTTGCACCAACTCCTGCTGTAAAGAAAGTGACAACAAAATCATCTAAAGAAAGCGTAAAAGCAAGCAAAGCCCCACTAAAAATCGCCGGAGCAATTAGCGGTAAAATAACTTTCGATAATGTTTTCCATTCATTAGCTCCTAAATCTAAAGCAGCTTCTTCTAGTGCTGGATCGAGTTCAGCTAAACGCGCCCTGACAGTAATTGCCACAAAAGAAATATTAAACGCTACGTGACCGATGATGATTGTTGGTAAACCGAAAGTAATGCGAATTCCTGTAATATTTTCGATTAACCGAAAAACTAAACTGAAGAAAACTAATAAAGAAATACCCATTGTAATTTCGGGAATCACAATCGGCAGAAATAACAAAGTATCAATTAAAACGCGTCCAGGAAAGCGAAAACGTTCCAAAGCAAGGGCGATCGCAGTTCCAAAAATTGTTGCTAAAAGAGTCGAAATCACAGCAACAAGTAAACTATTCTGCAACGCATCCCAAATTCGAGCATCAGTGACATTCGCTGTTAATTGCGAATCAACTTGCAGTAAACCGCGATACCAATCGAAAGTAAAACCGCGCCAAACCGCATTAAATCGCGATGCATTAAACGAATAAATGACTAATATGAGAATTGGCAAATAAATAAAAGCAAAACTTAAAGCTGCATGAACTACTAACCATTTTCTTCCGAGCGATCGCACTAACGTATCAAACTTTATCGAGGCATTATCTGACGCAGAAATTGTCATGATGTTTCCTCAGATATACGAAAATATATCAGCACCGGAACCAAAACCACCGCCATCAGCAACATCGAAAGTGCCGAACCAAAAGGCCAATTACGCGCTTTTAAAAACTGATTTTGAATTAAATTTCCCACCATTAAAGTTTTCGCGCCACCCAGAATATCAGGAGTGACAAACGCCCCCACAGCCGGAACAAAAACAAGAATTGTCCCTGCAATAATTCCCCGCATCGTTAATGGCAAAATTACCCGAATAAAGCTACGAATATCATTTGCACCTAAATCGTGTGCAGCTTCAACTAGCGAAAAATTAAAACGCTCCATTGTGGCGTACAATGGCAAAATCATAAACGGCAAATAGCCATAAATTAACCCCACAGTCACCGCAAACGGCGTAAATAATAAATTCAGCGGGGCGTCAACAATTTGAAAGTTTTGTAGTGCGACATTAAATACCCCTTCCTGACGCAAAAGCACAATCCAAGCATAAGTTCGCACCAAAAAATTAGTCCAAAAAGGAATAATTACCAGCAGCACCAAAACATTTCGCCAGCGCCCCGAACAAGTAGCAATAAAAAACGCCAACGGATAGCCAATAATTAAACAAGCCACCGTCGTAATTAAAGCCAACCAAATTGAACGCCAAATGACACCTAGATACAGTTCACTTGCTAGCCGTTGATAACTCTCTAAACTAAAACTCCAAACAACTCCGCCATACGTTCCCCGCTGCAAAAAACTGTACAGCAACACCATCAATAACGGCACAATAAAAAACAGCAACAACCAAAAAGTCGCCGGAAACAACAAAAACGCCAAACTTCTACGCTTACGCGACTCAACCGTTGACTTAACCATCAAAAAATCAACTCAATAAAAAAATCCCTCTCCAACTCCTTTGCGACCTTTGTATCCTTGGTGGTTCGTTTCAAGAACAACACTTATGCTTCGCCACTGAGGGAGGAACGTCAATCGCCGGACTTGCATCAAAAAAGCCCACAGGTTTCAACATAAAACCGATGTAAGATACAGGCATCACAGGCCAATCTTCAGGACGAGTTACGTGATTGTGTCCAAACGTATACCAAACCACAACATCCGTATTCTCAATTTTGCGATTAGCCTTTGTCCAAGCCGGAAGTCCTGCATCACCTGGATGCTGATTAGGATAATCACCCGCAGCATAAAGTTCATCAGGGTTGTACGGAGTCACCCATAAATGCTTTGTCATAAATCCCGCGCGCTTAATCACGCTCGATTCAGGATGCGCAAACGGTAAAATATTCTCTCCTGGCATGAGCTTATAACTCACAGGTTGACCAAGGCTATTGCGTACCGCAGGATTGACAATTTTCCAATAACGTCCTGTGAATGGATCGATGATACGTTGCGCTTCTGACTCGGTTGCTAAAAGCGTAGACTCTGCATAGAAAGCATTACCGTATGGATTATCAGGTCCCATTGGTTCTGCTTGGGTATTCACTTCATAAACCGAGTTATTTTCCCCATCAACGCACATATCTAGACGCACATTAAAGAAATGTTGGTGAATCGGGGCGTTTAACTGCGGTGCAATCAGCGTCCCGTACTTGGGTACTTCATCGGGCATTGCCGCAGCAGTGTTGACAATACCAGTGAGTTTCACTTCGTACTGAATTGTCCCATCTTGGTAAAAATACCAGAAAAATCCGTATTCGTAGTTACCAACAGTTGCGATAAACGATACGACTAAACGACGCGATCGCCTGACTTCAGTATGTTCTGTTCGCCAGTCAACGTGTTTCCAGAGTATGCCATAATCTTCTTCGTGCATACACACTGCATTCTCAATCTTCACCACTTGTCCGCGACTATTCGTCATGTACGCATCAAAGTAGCGAATTTCGCCCAAGCAATCGCAACCTAAAGTTAAAGAATTCGCCAAAGTTCCGACGCCATACTCGCCAACGTCAAACGCATTTTTACGATAATGTTGCGGTCGCGGATCGCCATACGGTACAACCATATCAGCTAACGAGGCGCGGTATATAATCGGACGCACGCGCCCTTGGTCTTCGTAACCTACAGTGTATAAAACTAAACCTTCTCTTGGAGTAAACCCGATGCGAAACTGCCACTTTTGCCACTTGATAAAATGACCTTGCACCTCAAAACTAGGACCTTCCGGCTGGATAATTTCTAGAGGTTTAATGTCACTGCGTAAATTTTTAACAAACTCTGTCGAGTAATTTCCTGGATTTGGTGGTAAAGGAACAACTCCGTAATCTTCCACCCGAATTACTTCCATTTTGTTCAAGTCAACAACTGGAATGACGCCTTCAATTGGACGTGCATAGCCATTATCGGTCGGACTCGAACGTACCCAGCACAAAGCCCTTGACAGTCGCAATCCCTTTTCGTCTTCAATGGCATAGTAGCCTGCTGACCACGGGTCAACCATCACTAAACTTGGATCGGTAATTCCTCGTTTTTTAATTGCTTCCTGAAACTCAGGACTTGCTTTTACCGCCGCCTCGCACTCAATAAACTCATCAAGCATAATCGACGGTTGGACATCAGGAATCTGCTTCCATGACTTGACGGTTTTCGTATTCAGCGACACAACCGCCTCATAGGTCAATCCATCTTCATTATTAAGGATGCAAATAAAAGCCTCGCGCTCAATATCGTCACCTTCTTTAAAGTTAAGCACAACACTCTTCGGTGGTTCCTTCAGAACAACCATCGGAAACCTAACTTTTTCTCCCAAGTTGTACTCTGCTTTAACCGTTGCGACAGCAATTGTGATTTCTTCAGGTGTGAGTGGATCGAGTGGGTGCTGTCCTGTAGTTGGTTTTGTCGAGGTATGCGGTAAATGTGCAGTAGTCATAGTGGCTGTTGTATTACTATGTCTTGATTGCGAAGCGAAAAAATGCTTTTTACATGAAGCGATCGCACTTTGACCTACACTACGTCGCTTGTCATAACAGGTTTGTAGCTAAAGTTACTAACTTCTGCTCACAAACTCCACTATCTCCTACCCTCCAACTTTCTTGTAGCCCTCGCTTAAAACCCGACAAAAATAGTCGGATATAATTGACGCGAAAAAAAGCACCATGCTACTATCAGGCGACAGTTGACGGAAGACGAAGTAGAGAGCGATCCATGACCCAGGCAAAAACCCTCAACCCAACAGCAGCAACCTTTAAAGCCCTCAAGTGTAAAGAGTGTGGTGCTGAATACGAACTTGCAGCAAGCCATGTTTGTGAAGCTTGTTTTGGTCCATTAGAAGTCACCTACGATTACAACACTCTCCGCCGCACTGTAACGCGCGAAAGTATTCAATCAGGTCCCAACTCAATTTGGCGCTATCGTTCTTTCTTACCCGTCGCAACTGAAAATGTCATTGATGTCGGTACAGGGATGACTCCCTTAGTACAAGCAAATCGCTTAGCTCGTCGCCTGGGATTGAAAAAGCTCTACATCAAAAATGATGCGGTCAATATGCCCACCCTCAGCTTCAAAGATCGGGTAGTATCTGTTGCTTTATCCCGCGCCCGCGAACTTGGTTTTTCGACCGTATCGTGTGCCAGTACCGGAAATTTAGCAAACTCTACAGCTGCGATCGCCGCCCATGCTGGATTAGACTGTTGCGTATTCATCCCTGCGGATTTAGAAGCAGGTAAAGTTTTAGGTACGTTAATTTACAGTCCTACTGTTATGGCAGTGCAAGGCAACTACGACCAAGTCAACCGCTTGTGTTGCGAAGTTGCTAATACATACGGATGGGGATTTGTCAATATCAATTTACGTCCGTATTACTCAGAAGGTTCCAAAACTCTTGGTTATGAAGTTGCCGAACAACTCGGCTGGCAATTACCCGATCATATCGTTGCGCCTTTAGCGTCGGGTTCTTTATTCACCAAGATCTACAAAGGCTTCCAAGAGTTCATTCAAGTCGGCTTAGTCGCAGATAAAAGCGTACGGTTTAGCGGTGCGCAAGCCGAAGGGTGTTCGCCAATCGCGCAAGCTTATCAAGAAGGACGCGAGTTTGTTAAACCTGTTAAACCAAATACAATCGCTAAATCAATTGCGATCGGAAATCCCGCTGATGGTATCTATGCACTAGAAATTGCACGCAAAACCAACGGTAACATTGCATCCGTCACCGATCCTGAGATCATAGAAGGCATCAAGTTACTTGCCGAAACCGAAGGCATCTTCACTGAAACCGCAGGCGGAACGACGATCGCAGTTCTCAAAAAACTGGTAGAAGCCGGTAAAATTGATCCAGACGAAACGACAGTTGCTTACATCACCGGAAACGGACTTAAAACCCAAGAAGCTGTACAAGGCTACATTGGCGAACCGTTGACGATTGAAGCGAAGCTTGATAGCTTTGAACGCGCATTAGAGCGATCGCGTACTTTAGAGCGTCTCGACTGGCAGCAAGTTTTGGTATAAGTTTTTCGCCTAAGATAAATTGCGTCAACTGTTAAAATTTCCCCTTGAAGGGCATCTTTACGATATAAGTGCGTTTAGATGCGCTTCCACTCAATCTTAATTTGCGATCTCAACTATGGCTGTTAAAGTATTAATTCCCACACCATTACAGAAATTCACGAACAATCAAGCTACGCTCGAATGCAACGGTAGCAACATCGCCGAATTACTCGAATCGCTAGAGCAAAGCTGTCCTGGTATCAAATCGCGGCTTTGTGACGAACAAGGACAACCTCGGCGCTTCTTAAATTTGTACGTTAACAGTGAGGATATCCGCTTTTTAGATGGAACCGAAACACCACTCAAAGAAGGCGATGAAGTAAGCATTGTTCCAGCAGTTGCTGGTGGTTAAATCTTGTCGTTGAAATCAAGATGAGTAAATTACAACTCAACGCGTAATCAATTCATAAATAATCTTTTGTCGTAGAGTCGTACTATTTGCTGTGGCTCTACTTTTTACTGTGAGATTCACCTTACCACTCTTCCTGAAACTATTTGTCTTGGAAGTGATTGTGGTGATTCTGTGTCAATATTTAAAGTAGTAAATCAACAAGCGTGCGTGAAGCGAAGCGATCGCGCTTAAAGCTAGACAAAGGATTAACCTGAGCAATGGCAGACGAACAAACTCCAACGACAAATGGAGAAGAAAAACCTAACGTTGCTAAAGCCCCTGAAGGAAAAACGGCGGGAAAGGAAGCTCCCCCTAGTACTGTAGAGGAACAAGCGCCTAGCGTTGTATCAGAAAATCTTCACAGTACGGATGAACCTGAAACCACAGACATCCCCTCTGCAAATGCTCCCGATCCGCAAGCAGCAAATCCTGAAGTCAACCCAAATGCTGCTAAAGCCGAATCAGCAGACAAAGCATCAACTGCTGAACAATCAGAAGAAACTCCTGCTGCTAAACCAGCAGCGAAAAAAGCTCCTCCTGCTGCAAAAGCTGCTGGCGATAAACCCGCCCCTAAAGCAAAAAAAGAAAAACCCCCCGCGGTTGAAGATAAGCCTTTTGCCGAATTCATCCAACAGGACTACCTTCCGGCTCTGCAAAAAGCACTTGCTAAAGAAGGCGTTCAAGACTTGGATCTGAAGTTTACTAAAGAAAAGATCAATGTGGCTGGAATAACCGATGAATGCTGGCAGGTGAAAGGTTCTTGGCTAGAAGGACGACGACAGTTTAATATCTATTTTCCGGAAGAAAGTATCCAAGGACAACGCGCGTTTTCTTGCTACGAAGGTTCTAAACCTAGCGCGATTGAGCCATTTTTGATTGACGAGCGCCGGATAACGCTTGACTTAATGGTATTTGGCGTGATGCAGCGCTTAAATGGTCAAAAGTGGTTATCTCGAAATTGAACTCAGGGAGTTAAGAATAAGGAGGAGGGACAACTAACCCATCGCAACTCTCAGAAAAACAGATCGATATATCCAGAACAAGAAACTATTACGTCAACGCAAAGCATTGATTGCTTTACTCTCAGATCTCTGTCCCTATTTCCACCTACATTTCTAGAAATATGTAAATAATAACACCTGTGTCGGGGTCATTATCGATTCCGACATATCCTGTTTTGAGCATTTCTTTAAGCGTTGATTCTACTTCGATAAAGCTAGCCCCAGTATCCATCACGCCCTGCGTTACTGAGATCTTCCCACCACGTTTTGCCGCTGCGCGCACCAGCTGAACCATCAACTGCTCGCGGGACGGTCTCACAACATTAGTAACAAATGTCGGTTGAGCCAATGGCACGCCATACGGAGATAAGCCCATTTTTGTTCTAAGTTTTGTATTATACTCGTCAACCATGCGGGGAATTAAAAATAAGTCAATGACTTGCCCGACACCAAATAAACCAAAAGTACCGAGCCAGATTAATCCTGTGATGATTTTGCCGTTGTAAAGACGGTGTAGTCCATTTAGCTGTAATAGACAGCCTAGCCATAATAGATAAGCACTACTTACTTTATTTGGTGGCTTTACTGGTAGTTGGGAATCTCCTGTTTTCATACGTATCTAGAATATAGGTTTATGGTAAAAGTCGCTGGAGGTGAATAAGGCAGGAGGCTGAGGAGTTAGACTTTTACTTACTTGTGAATAGAGGAATTTCTGGTTCTTTGCCAGAAGATAGACATAAACTGCTTTCTGTCCTCAGTACTTCTAACCTTTCTGTTAAATAAGTTGCATACTTCTCTTTTTATTACCTTAGCTTTAACTTTCAACTTCTGGTATGGCTGCTACGTCGCGCAGTTATTTGCTGTAGCAAGCGATCGCAAATTTGTTAAAAAAATTGACAGCGTGTTGCAACTCTTAACTAAATTAGTGTTTTTCCTACCCCTAAGCCTTGGTAGACTAAGCTTTATCAATTGTTATTTAGTCATTCACTCAACAGCCCCAGGCACAAAACCACAGCAGAAAAGGGCAAATAAAAACTATGGTTGATTCGCTTAAAAAACCAGCAGAATTTGAAGAAATGCGCCCAGGGGTGAAAGTACCCGCAAAGGAAACCCTGCTGACGCCGCGATTTTATACAACAGATTTCGACGAGATGGCGCGGATGGATCTCTCAGTGAACGAAGAGGAACTCAAAGCGCTTTTAGAAGAGTTCCGTACCGACTACAATCGCCATCACTTCGTTCGAGACGCGGAGTTTGAGCAATCTTGGGAGCATATCGACGGTGAAACTCGCCGCTTATTTGTCGAATTTTTAGAGCGTTCTTGCACTGCAGAGTTTTCCGGCTTTCTGTTGTACAAAGAACTCAGCCGTCGTCTCAAAGATAAGAACCCTCTCCTTGCTGAATCGTTTGCCTTGATGTCGCGCGATGAAGCACGTCATGCAGGCTTCTTAAATAAAGCGCTGTCAGACTTCAATTTGTCGCTAGATTTGGGCTTTTTGACGAAGAGTCGTAAGTATACGTTCTTCAAACCAAAGTTTATCTTCTATGCGACGTATCTATCTGAAAAAATTGGTTACTGGCGGTACATCACGATCTACCGTCACTTAGCTGCACATCCAGAAAACCGTATCTATCCAATCTTCCGCTTCTTTGAAAACTGGTGTCAAGACGAAAACCGCCATGGCGATTTCTTTGATGCACTGATGCGTAGTCAGCCCCAGTTTCTGAATGATTGGAAAGCGCGGTTGTGGTGTCGCTTCTTCTTGCTATCAGTATTTGCGACAATGTATCTCAACGATATCCAACGTGCTGGATTTTATGCCGCAATTGGTCTGAATGCACGGGATTATGACGTTTACGTCATTCAGAAAACCAACGAAACTGCAGGACGCGTATTCCCAATCATCCTAAACGTCGAGCACCCTGATTTTTATCGCCGACTCGATATCTGTGTTAAGAACAACGAGAAATTGAGTGCGATCGTCAACTCTAAAACACCTAAATTCTTACAATTTTTCCAAAAACTACCGCTATACGTTGCGAATGGCTGGCAATTCTTACGTTTGTACCTGATTAAGCCAATCGATGTAGCAACACAACAAGGTACAGTGCGTTAAAATTTTCAAGTTTTGCTCCGCTGCGGTGGTTCTGCAAAGCGCAGAGCCACTTTTTTTTGTGAACAGTTACAGACGCTAAGAAATGCGCGATCGCTTATTCATCATTTTGAGCTTTCTTTTTTACCTGCAATTATTGACTCCCGCCCACAGTCAACCACAAGTTTCTCCCTCTCCCCGTGCATCTGATTTAGATTTGAGTTCAGACATTGAAGATAGCCCAGTTTTACAGCGCTGGCGCGAGCAAGTACCAAATATATTAGAGGAAATCACGCACGATCCTAGTTTTCGCACGCGTTTCCGCTTAGGTTATGCTTTGTTTCCATCGACGCACGCCACAGGAATCACCCTCGGAGTTGAAGATGTTTTTGTTAGTAACACTCGTTTTACTATAAGTGGCGAATATCACGCAGCTTTTAATCGCGATCGCATCGCATACGGGGCAGATTTGCGCTATTACTTGCGTCCTTTGGGTAGCTACATCAACGTTGCACCAGTTATAGGGTATCGTTACTTAGAAACTGATGCTTATCTTATTGAAGGACTTAATCTTGGCGCGCGACTTCTGTTAGTTCTCTCTCGCAATGGTGCAGCAGATATCTCGCTCACTCAAAGTTGGGTAGCCCTGGGTTCGGATACTGAAGTAGCTTTAACGACACTATCTGTCGGCTATGCTGTCACGCCAAATCTACGTATTTCTACTGATTTTCAAAAACAAACATCTCATCAAAGTAACGATAGCCGCGTTGGAATTGTCTTAGAGTGGATGCCGTAAGATTACAGCAATTCTAAGTTCTAAACGGTTCAGCGAGGTGTAACGTATTGCGCTGTCATGTCGCAGATATTCATAACTCACTCAAGTTGTATTTTGTCATAGCAGGGGTCAGGGTTTTAGCCTGAGTTAGGGGAATCATTAAGGTATTGGGGGGAACTGTTAAGTCATTTATATTTACTACAGTCCCCAAGTTACCCCACTTATTCAATCTACGAATAGTGTGCTTCGACCATAGCTGCTAAGACTGCGGGGTCGAGCAGTGAATCGGCAGTTTGTTGACGCCACTTCAACAGTTCGCTTCTTAAAAAATTCTGAGTGTTTTGATAGCCCAATTTACCAGCTAAATTATTAAATTCGTATGGATCGTCGTGCAGATCGTATAACTCCTCAGCAGGTGGGTTTAAACACGTATCTAGAGCTAATCTGGCTCGATTTCTTGCAGGTAGTTGTCGTGATTCGGCGAAAGCTGGATCTCGATCGACTGTAATATAAGGGTTTTGACGATCGGGCAACAAATTGAGAATGTATTTGAAACGTTTACCTCGAATACTACGACGTGGATAAAAGTGCGTCTTCACGTGGCTCGTGTATTCTGCAAAAATAAAATTGCGCCAGCCTGCTGCGTTTTGCTGGAAAAGTGGAAACAGCGATCGCCCTGACACTTTGGGGATTTTTATTCCGACAGCCTGTAATACTGTAGGCAAGATGTCGATATTAGAAACAAAGGCAGATTCTACTAAATTAGGTGAAATTTTACCAGACCAACGTATGAGTAGCGGAATTCTCAAGCCAGCTTCATAACAGCTTCCTTTAGCCCGTACAAAGCCTGGACCGTGATCTCCCAAAAAGATAACCAATGTATTTCGGTCTAGTCCTTGCCGATTGAGCTGATTGAGCAGTAATCCAATTCCTGCATCCAAGCGAGCTACACCATTGTAATAACCTGCTGTTCTTTCGCGCATCGCTGGAGTATCGACACCTTGCCAAGCAAATGGCGGTACCTCTGTAGAACTATAAGGTTGTTCAGGATAATTTTTGAACTGAGTTTCAAAAGGAGTATGAGGGTCGCTGTAGCTGACTACTAAGAAAAATGGCTGTTGCGGTTGTTGTGCAAAAAATTCTCCTGCGCGTTGCGCTACTAATTGAATGTTGCGCGTGTTAATTTTTGTTGGTGGTATGTTAAGGTCAAAAGGAAATGAGGTCTCTGGATAAACGTGCAGCTTGCCAATAATTCCCGTACGGTACCCTGCAGCTTTCAGCAATTGAGGTAGAGTAACCACTCTAGAAGCCATGGCGTAGCCACTGTTAGGGTAAGCAAGTCCAATTTGTCCAACTGGCTCATTTGGCAATCCACCTGTTTGGTGAGGGTAAAGTCCAGTAAAGAGACTGCTACGTGAGGAACTGCAAGACGCTTGAGTAACGTAGCTATTGAGAAATTGAATACCTTCACTCGCAAGTCGATCGATATTAGGTGTTCGTGCTAGTTTATCCCCGTAACAACCTAGCGTTTGTCCTAAATCGTCAGCTGTAATCAACAAAATATTTGGTCGAGTTGCTGAATGTCCTTTTAAAGAAAAGAGCAATTCACCCAAAGCAGTAGCTGCAGCAGTCGCAACCGAGTAATTGAGAAAATTGCGGCGGGTCAGTTTGTTGTTGAGTTTAGCTTGCTGCATAAACTTATCTAGCCTCATACGTTAGAATGCACCCCGATGTACTCTAAAAAATTTATGTCCTTGCAAGAACGCTAAGGTACTCGGTGAACAGAAGTATTTCACAACCTAACCCTCCACTGTTAGGTGAAAATTACACAACGTTTAATGTAGTCAGGACAACAAAAATTCGGTTCAGTATCTATACGGAAGAGTTGACGATTTTAGAGAAGTTCGGTAAACCGTACCAATGATTTTGTTGCGATTGCGCGCGCTGTTCGCTAAATTAGCACTCAGGAGTTGAGAGTGCTAAAAGCAGAAAATTTTGTATGGCAGCAGTATCTCTAAGTGTTTCCACAGTTAAGCCTTTAGCTGACCGTGTATTTGTTAAAGTCAGCGCATCCGAAGAGAAAACCGCAGGCGGATTATACTTACCCGATACCGCCAAAGAAAAGCCACAGGTCGGAGAAGTTGTCGCGATCGGTCCTGGTAAACGCAACGACGACGGTTCGCGCCAGGAAATGGAAATCAAAGTCGGCGACAAAGTCCTTTACTCGAAGTACGCAGGTACAGACATCAAACTTGGTACGGATGAATATGTGCTGTTGTCCGAAAAAGACATCCTTGCAGTAGTTAGCTAATGGCTAATAGGTAATCGTTAAACCAATTACCAATTACCAGTTACCAATTACCAGTTACCAATTACCAACATCATAGATAACTATGGCAAAGCGCATTATTTACAACGAAAACGCTCGTCGTGCCCTGGAAAAGGGTATGGATATTTTAGCTGAATCTGTTGCTGTCACTCTAGGTCCAAAAGGACGCAACGTAGTGCTCGAGAAGAAGTTTGGCGCACCACAAATTGTCAACGACGGCGTAACAATTGCTAAAGAAATTGAATTAGAAGATCACGTAGAAAATACCGGTGTTTCGCTGATTCGCCAAGCTGCTTCTAAAACTAATGATGCTGCTGGTGACGGTACAACTACCGCAACCGTTTTGGCGCATGCCATGGTTAAAGAAGGCTTACGCAACGTCGCCGCAGGTGCTAACGCGATCGCACTCAAGCGTGGAATTGATAAAGCAACCCATTTCTTAGTAGAAAAAATTGCTGAACACGCGCGTCCAGTAGAAGATTCTAAGGCGATCGCACAAGTTGGTGCCATTAGCGCTGGTAACGACGAAGAAGTCGGTCAGATGATCGCTGATGCGATGGATAAAGTCGGTAAGGAAGGCGTCATTTCCCTCGAAGAAGGAAAGTCGATGACGACTGAACTTGAAATTACCGAAGGGATGCGCTTTGACAAAGGCTACATCTCGCCTTATTTTGCTACCGATCCGGAGCGGATGGAAGCTGTCTTTGATGAGCCTTTTCTCCTGCTGACCGATAAGAAGATTACCTTGGTACAAGATTTAGTACCAGTACTAGAGCAAGTTGCACGTTCGGGTCGTCCGTTAATTATTATCGCAGAGGACATCGAGAAAGAAGCGCTAGCCACTCTCGTTGTTAACCGCTTACGTGGCGTATTAAACGTAGCTGCGGTAAAAGCTCCTGGCTTTGGCGATCGCCGCAAAGCAATGCTCGAAGATATTGCCGTTCTCACCGGTGCTCAAGTGATTACAGAAGACGCTGGTTTGAAGCTAGAAAATACCAAGCTGGATATGCTCGGTAAAGCTCGCCGTGTCACAATTACCAAAGACAACACCACAATCGTTGCGGAAGGTAACGAGCAAGCTGTTAAGGCTCGTTGCGAGCAAATTCGTCGTCAAATGGAAGAAACCGAGTCTTCCTACGACAAAGAGAAACTACAAGAGCGACTAGCGAAACTTGCTGGTGGAGTTGCGGTTGTGAAAGTTGGTGCAGCTACCGAAACCGAAATGAAAGACCGCAAGCTGCGCCTGGAAGATGCGATCAACGCAACTAAAGCCGCTGTAGAAGAAGGTATTGTTCCTGGTGGCGGTACAACTCTAGCTCACTTAGCTCCTGAGTTGGAAACTTGGGCTAGCAGTAATCTTCAAGGCGAAGAATTAATTGGTGCAATGATTGTTTCTCGCGCCTTGTCTGCACCACTCAAGCGGATTGCAGAGAATGCTGGTCAAAATGGTGCTGTGATTGCTGAGCGCGTTAAAGAAAAAGATTTCAATGTTGGCTTCAACGCTGCAACCAATGAGTTTGTTGATATGTTTGAAGCTGGTATCGTTGACCCTGCTAAAGTAACTCGTTCGGCATTACAAAACGCTGCATCGATCGCTGGTATGGTTTTGACTACTGAGTGTATTGTCGTTGATAAGCCAGAACCAAAAGAGAATGCTGCAGCTGGTGCTGGTGCTGGTATGGGCGGCGGAGATTTTGATTACTAATTAGTAATTCTACTTACTGTGGGGCGGGAATTTTGCCTGCTCATTTATAGCAGCTGCTTCCTAAGAGAAGTGGCTGTTTTTTGTTTTTTGTAGACGCGCAGCAAGCATCATGCTGTAGGTCTCGACGATCGCAGCAATTGCTTATATTTCAAATCTTCCCCTTCGTATTTACTTAAGCAAATCATTTACGGGATCAGTAGTTAAAGAAGTCGGTTTACAAATTTGCAGCATCTACTTCTCACTCTGGCAAAAACCATTGCGGACAAAGTTAAATACAGCCTTTTTTGGAAAATTTATATATTCAAGTATCTTGTTTAGGAAATTCAATAATTCTAAAATAATCCCAAATCAGGTGTCAGAACTTCTCCCAAACTTTTTCATCAGTGACTTTGTGGTAACCTACGGCAAGCTGCCATACATCCATGTCGTATTAGAATGCGATAAAATCCAGCAGCAAATGCAGTCGCACTTCTCTACAATCAGTCATGAGCGAATCTATTTCTGATGCCGCACCGTTATACACTTTAAGTCCGCTGACGCGCTTTTCTGATAGAGCCGCTGATTATGCCAAGTATCGCCCTGGTTATCCATCTGAAGCGATTGACGTTATTCTGCAAGGATTAGAGACATCGCAAGTAATAGTAGCAGACATTGGTGCAGGAACAGGTATTTCCTCGCGATTACTAGCCCAACGAGGAGTGCAAGTTATAGCGATTGAACCAAACGCCGCGATGCGAGAAATGGCAGAGTCTCACCAACTCATGGAATTTCGTGACGGAACGGCAGAAGTGACGCATTTACCTAGTAATTTTGTCGATGTAGTCACTTGCTTTCAGGCATTTCATTGGTTTAATCCTGAGCCAAGCTTGCAAGAATTTTACCGCATTTTAAAAAAACCGACAGGACGATTAGCACTTGTCTGGAACGAGCGCGATCGCCAAGATAGTTTTACTGCGGAGTATAGCGAATTATTACGCCAAGCTTCTAGCAATCATCCTGCAGAATCGCGTTTTAAATCGGTAGAACCACTATTTATAAATCCATACTTTGTTAATATTCAACAATACGAGTTTACCTACAAGCAAGAATTAGATTTACCTGGGTTAATAGGTCGAGCTTTAAGTGTTTCTTACATACCCAATGAAGAACTAGCAAAACAGCAACTTATGGCAAGCTTAAAGCACTTATATTATCAGAGTTGCAATGAACGAGGAATAGTTCAACTAAAATACTGCACTAGCGTATATATTGCAGAACCCAAATTAAGTTAAATAAAGTACTTTTTACTAGCAAAATCATGCTGAACTAATTCTTTAAATCTACTTATCCTTTTCACGGAAAAGTACTTTTTCATCGCTTAATAGTTCCATTAATGCTTTTAAAAGTTCATTTTGTTCTTGGTGAAGTGCTTCTAATTTAGTAGAAATTTCAGTAAGTTGTTGATATTTATCTTTAACAACTAAACTACTTTGTTGTAAAGTTAATTGTTCAGTAGGCTTGTTGAGCATTAATCTTCCTAAATTATGCAATGTATGAAAAATAGAGATAGTCCCTACTTGAAGTAATTTTAATGGTGCTTGCCATAAAGATGTTACTAACCGATCGATAAGACGACCAATTGCTTTTATTAAACTCCAGGAGATCGCAACGACAAACAACAATACAATTAGACTAATAATTGGATGCTCAATCCCCCAAATAAAGATTTCTGCCAAGCGTAAAATTGTTGGATGATCTTGTAGCCAATCACTCACAGTCGAGGCGATCGCGCTTTGAATATCAACTGCTTTAATAGCTTTTCCCGTAGTTTGTGTTAGAGTTTCTTTCGCTTGTTGCGTAGCATTTTGTAGACGATCCTGCGCATTGAATAAAACATTTCTTATCTGGTCTAAACTAGTATATATTTTTTGCTGTAGTTCACTATCTACTTGTGTTGTCATATTAAAAGCACCTTAGAAGTGGAAAGATTAAACATTGAGTTAGGTAATAGGTAATGGATAGCAAATAAAAAATACTATTACCTACGACCAGTTACCAATTACCACCTTTAAGTTATACTCTTACTTAGTTTAGTTTTTGAAATTGAACGCGCAATCCATCTTTAGGACGGCTAGTAG
The DNA here is from genome assembly GCF_002939305.1 of Chroococcidiopsis sp. TS-821. NCBI lineage: Bacteria > Bacillati > Cyanobacteriota > Cyanophyceae > Chroococcidiopsidales > Chroococcidiopsidaceae > Chroococcidiopsis > Chroococcidiopsis sp. TS-821. Next base: position 65,515 of record NZ_MVDI01000011.1, read on the forward strand.
GAAATCTGGTGTCTTCTAGATTTTGATTGGGTAACAGCTTCCATTCATAGTTACGCAGTAGATGTGCTGCAATAATTTTCATTTCCATTTTGGCGAATGCGATTCCGATACAAATTCGCGGTCCACCACCAAAACCAATTAAACTGTAGGAACGCTGTTTATGTTCTTGGCGTTGCGGACTAAAACGGTCAGGATCGAAATGCTGTGGTTTAGGGTAAATTTCTGGTAATTGGTGGGTAAGTTTAATCGAATACGATACCATCCATCCTGCTGGTACATAATAACCGTGGAACTCAAATGGCTTGACGACACCACGAAAGCCTCCTGCAACTGGAGGATGCAACCTTTCAACTTCGGCTAAAACTTGGTCAAGATAAGGCATTTTGCCTAATTGTTCTAGCGATAATTCCTGTGAAGCTAACTCAAACTGCTCATCTCTTGCACGTTGTAATACCTCTGGATGAAGCGCTAATTCTAAACACAACCACGTTAGCATTGCAGTTGTTGTTTCGTGACCCGCAAAAAGCAGTAGCATCGCTTGCGCAATTAGTTCGCGATCGCTCATTCGGCTTCCATCTTCATCACGCGCTTGTACGAGTAAACTCAGCGCATCTTTAGTCGGATTTTCCTGGCGTTCTTTCACAACTTGAGTGAGGTAATGCAAAATTTGATTACGCGCAGCGATCGCTTTGCCTAATTTTGTTCCTGGGAAACGTAGCGGATTCACAGCAAATAAGCCATCTGTCAGTGTAGTAAATAACTGACTCAACCGCGCTGCTTCTGCACCTGTATTTGTTCCTAGTAACAGTTGACTAGCTATATCAAACGTCAGGTGTTTAAATTCTTCATACCAAACCAATTCACCTTTCTGTTGCCATTTTTGGAGATATTGTTGCGTCAGGGTCTCCATTGCACCAAAATAACTGTCTAGTGCAGTACCATGCATGGCAGGCATAATTAAACGGCGATTTTTGCGGTGTTCCTCACCATCTTGTACAAACAGCGATTCTCCGAGTAAAAGTTTAAAATTATCGGGCCATCCCTCCCGCCAAGAAAAATGATCCATATGGCTAGAAAGAACAAATTCTACAGCCTCTGAACCAATCATAAACACAGCAGGTCTACCAATAATTTGAGTGCGAAAAATAGAACCATACTGGCAATAGCGCTTCTCGATAAAGTGCGGATCGAAGAGAAATGATAGCGATTCTCCAATTACAGGTAAACCCGTTTGACCAGGAGGAAGGCGATAGTTATTCATTATTATTAGCCTACAGTGTATATAGCTCAGGCTTCTCTCGCAATCAGTATGCAGCAACTGGGCTGAACATTCTGAGCTTATCGAGAGCAAAAATTTTAATTACTTGAAAGTAGCTTAGCTCAAGCTTAATATCATATACATTAAATTACATATTTAAAATAATAATTAAAGTTAAACTTTAAAAAAAGTATTTAATGATTATTTTTAGGAAAAATTAAATTCAGCTTATTAAATACTACATTGTCAATTTGTTTAAGTTTTTTTAAGTTTATTACCTCATAAATAGCTCACAATTATTAGCTACTTTAGGAATAGTTAGTTTTGATTTAACAATTGCGGGGAGCTTTAAAATCGTGTTTTTTAGAGATATTAAAGCACAAGCGAAGAGTCCGCTACCAATTAGCAAAACATAGTTGGAATGCTGGTGATATGCATAGTAACTGAGGTAGAGGGAGATATGGCAATTATTTATGGAACTATAGGCTCAGATTTAATTTATGGAACCTTAGAAAAGGATACCCTCTATGGCTGGGCAAGGGGTGGTAATGCGTTGAGTCCATCTGGTAACGACACTTTATTCGGTCTTGCTAGTAACGACATCCTTTATGGTGGTACGGGAAATGACAGTTTGTTAGGAGGTACAGGTAGTGACTCTCTCTACGGTCACACTGGTAAAGATACCTTGAAGGGTGGAGATGGCAGCGATTATCTTTACGGTGGTAATGGTTTTGACAGGCTTTATGGCAGTGGTGGTAACGATTATCTCAATGGTGGTAATGGTAAGGACAGTTTATATGGCGGGGCTGCCAACGATACTTATGTGCTAGCTGGAACTTATAGTAGGTGAAAATCTAGAAAATCTTTACTATGACGGGTTACTGGCTGTTGGCAATCAACTGAATAACCTCATATCTGGGTATTCTATTAGTAATTCAAATAACATTTTTCATGGTGGTGCGGGGGACGATACTTTAATTGGCTGGGTAGATTATAAAGGAGCTATAAGTTACGGTAACGACACTCTCATAGGTGGAACAGGTAACGATTACTTACATACACTCGATGGAAACGATCTACTCAGAGGCGGAGACGGTAACGATACTTTAAGGAGTGGTAGTGGTGATGATACTCTCTATGGTGGCGCTGGCAACGATTTACTGCAGGCTGGTGGTTACAACAGTATTCTAATAGGAGGCTGGGGTAATGACACGCTTGGTAGTGGAACTCAATTTGTCTTTAACTCTCCTTTAGAGGGAATTGATTACATCACCAACTTCGATATCAATGACAATACAGTTGTTGTCACTAAGAATTTCGGAGGCGGACTTATAGAAGGTACTACGATTACGCCAGCGCAGTTTACTATCGGTACAGCGGCTACCACAACAAGTCATCGATTTATTTACGATCAGCTTGGTACAGGTGCGCTCTACTTTGACGTAGATGGTACAGGTAAAGCTAGGCAAGTACAGTTTGCTACTCTGTCTACTGGTTTAGAATTGACTAACGACAACATTTTCGTTGAATTCGATCGCGCTTGACAAGGGACATCTGAATTTGTCGGGGTAGGTGTCGTGCCTACCCTAAACAGTATATGTTTACCCGCTTAGCATAAAACTCTGCAACTTTACAACACTTACTACAAGTCTAAATCGGTGACAGCACCAACACTGCTAGATGATACCAATTTGGCATATTTCGCTAAAACACCTTTAGTGTAGCGTGGTGGACGCGGTTGCCAATTTTGCCGGCGCGATCGCAATTCTTCATCGGATACGTGCAGTTGTAACAAGCGCTGTGGTGCATCAATCGTGATGATGTCCCCTTCTTGCACAAGTGCGATCGTACCTCCTACTGCTGCTTCTGGCGCAACGTGACCGACGACCATACCATAAGTACCGCCGGAAAACCGTCCATCGGTGATTAATCCTACCGAGTCACCTAACCCCGCACCAATAATTGCACTTGTAGGCGCTAGCATTTCGCGCATTCCAGGACCCCCTTTAGGACCTTCGTAGCGAATGACTACGACATCACCAGCAACGATTTTGCCTGCCAAAATTGCATCTAAACAAGCTTCTTCTGATTCAAAGACACGCGCTGGACCTGTAATCACGGGCTTTTTCACGCCTGTAATTTTTGCAACTGCGCCTTCTGTGGCTAAATTGCCGCGTAAAATTGCTAAGTGTCCTTGGGGATATATTGGTTTATCCCAAGGGTGAATCACAAATTGATCGGGACGTGGTTCGGCGGGAACATCAGCTAAAACTTCCGCAATCGTTTGTCCAGTAATTGTGAGTGCATCGCCGTGCAGTAAATCGTGGACGAGTAGCATTTTCATGACTTGGGGGATTCCACCCGCACGATGCAAATCTGTCGCGACAAATTGTCCGCTGGGTTTTAAGTCACACAATACCGGAACGCGAGCGCGAATTGTTTCAAAGTCATCCAATGTTAACTCTACTCCCGCCGTATGCGCGATCGCAAGTAAATGTAACACAGCATTCGTCGAACCACCCACCGCCATAATGACTGATATGGCATTTTCAAACGCTTTGCGCGTGAGAATTTGTCGAGGTAATAACTGTTTGCGAATGGCTTCTACTAATACAAAGGCAGATTTTTCGGTGCTATCAGCTTTTTCTGCATCTTCAGCTGCCATTGTCGAAGAATAGGGCAAACTCATTCCCATTGCTTCAAACGCGGAAGACATTGTGTTAGCTGTATACATTCCTCCACAGGAACCTGCGCCAGGACACGCTTTGCGCTCGACTTCTAAAAGTTCTTCGTAAGGAATTCTACCTGCGCTGTATTCTCCGACAGCTTCAAACGCACTGACAATCGTTAAATCGCGTCCATTATGATGTCCAGGCTTGATCGTACCACCATAGACAAAAATTGCGGGAATATTCATGCGGGCGATCGCAATCATTGCCCCTGGCATATTTTTATCGCAACCACCGATCGCGAGGACACCATCCATACTTTGTCCGGTACACGCAGTTTCAATCGAATCTGCAATTACTTCGCGCGACACCAAGGAATATTTCATTCCCTCGGTTCCCATCGAGATACCATCGCTGATGGTGATTGTACCGAACATTTGCGGCATTGCTCCGGCAGCGCGGATCCCTGCTTCTGCGCGTTGCGCGAGTTGATTAATTCCCATATTGCAGGGAGTGATTGTGCTGTAACTATTCGCAATTCCAACAATTGCTTTGAGAAAATCGTTATCTCCAAACCCTACCGCGCGTAGCATTGCACGATTAGGCGATCGCTGTACGCCTTGAGTAACAACGTGGCTTCTAAAATTGTCCGGCATCTTCTGATTCCTGATGAGACGCAATGAAAATTGTAGCTACCAGCAAGGGCGAATTACACGGCGACAATGAATTTTTAAGTTACTTGCTAGTATCGCTGTATGTTAGCTACTATTTCTTGATTGTCTCAAATTTTGTAACGCTTGGTAATTGGTAACTAACACAAATACTCTCATTAATAACCACTAGTTACTAATCACTCATGAACTGTACCATCTGGCATGATTGTTCCTTGTAATTTAGCTCCAGTCAGTGTCGCCCCCCAAATACTTGCCCCTTGTAAATCCGCACCACTTAAATCTGCCATCTTCAAGTCTGCCATCTTTAATTCTGCACCACTGAGGTTAGCGCCTTTGAGGTTTGCTGCAAATAAATTTGCCCCATTGAGGATAGCACCACTCAAGTTCGCTGCGCTTAAGTTTGCTTTACTCAAGGAAGCTTCTCTAAAATTAGTTCCCACTAAGTCTGCTTGACTGAGGTCAGCCTCGCTTAACGATGCTTCACGTAACGAAGCACCACTGAGATTTACTTTCACTAAACTCATACCAATCAAATTAATGCCCTTAAAATCGCGTTCTCCAGCAACGTACTGTGCGATTAACTCAGAAACATCCATGGTACCCTCTTAACTGCGTTCGCTTGTATTAAGTTTGCAACAAATAAAAAACGTAAGAAGTAAAAATAAGTACAAGTGATTCAAAATCTAAATATTGCTTTTTTTGGAACTTACAGGGATCTTGCCTGTCCCATTGAACACTAGCTACTAACTACTATGCAAATCACTCAATGTCTCCATGCAGCACTTCTCGTTACCGACTTGCAACGCGCCGAAGAGTTTTATGGCAATGTTTTGGGCTTATCTAAATCAACTGCGCGAAATCTTAATTTCCCAGGAACATGGTATCAAATCGGTGAATTTCAACTGCACCTCATTGTCGCTCCAACAGTTCCTTCACAAATTCAAAATCCCGAAAAATGGGGACGCAACCCTCATATTTCCTTTGCAGTAGACGACTTAGACATCGCCAAACAACGGCTAACAGCCCACAACTACCCCATTCAAACCAGCGCTTCCGGTAGACCTGCGCTCTTCACCAAAGATCCCGACAACAACATCATCGAACTCTCCCAAATCTAAAACTCTGGGCTCTCTGCGTCTAAAGTGGTTCGTTCAGTGAAAATCATCGCCTACACCTACAGCGACCCTCTCATAGAATCTCCACCCGATCCGGCAATTTGGGGTTGGGAAATAGACTCTATCTATCAAGATCTTGGCAAACGCACGCAACTGCAACAACTTATTAAAGACTGCCAAACAGAAGGCGCATATCTCCTCATCCGTAGAATTGAGGAACTGGGCGATTCAGTACAAGAAGTGAGCGATCGCATTACGCAACTCCAAGCACTCAGCATCAAAATTATTACCACCGAACAAACTAACCCTAGTAATCTCCAAGCCGACTTGCTCAAACTGCTGCAAGCAATGCAACGCGAACAACGCAGCCGCCGCATTCGCCAGGGACACGCCCGCAATCGCATTAGCGCCCAACCTCCACCAGGAAAAGCCCCATACGGTTATCGTCGCGGTAAAGACAAATATGCATTAGACCGCAGTGCTTCCCCCATCGTCAAAGATTTTTTTGAACACTTCTTGCTATACGGTTCCTTACGCGGTGCAGTACGCCATTTAGCCCAAAAATACGGTAAAAAAATTTCTGTCACTACCGGGCGACGTTGGTTAACTAATCCTGTATATCGCGGCGATACCGCGTATCAAAATGGTGATGTTGTTGCCAATACGCACGTGCCAATTATCTCTAGAGAAGAAGCCGCACAAGTCGATCGATTATTACGCCGCAATCGACGTTTACCACCACGTACCGCGAGTGCGCCGCGCAGTCTTGCAGGTTTAGTTATCTGTCAAGAATGTCAATCTCCAATGACAGTTGTGCGCGTCACGACGCACCAAAAAAAGAGTGAATATCTTTATTTGCGTCCGACACTTTGCCCAAAACGTCCAAAATGCCGTGCGATCGCGTATGCTGAAGTTCTGAAACGCACAATTGCTACAGTTTGTCAAGACTTGCCCCGTGCAGTTGCTGGTATGAATTTTCCGCAATTAGATGCAGTTAAGGAGTCTTTAAATAGCGCGATCGCATCCAAACAACAAATTCTTGCTCAGTTACCTAATTTAACTACCACAGGAATTTTAGATCCCGAAACCGCACAATTAAGAGACTACAAACTTCGTACTGAAATATCCGCATTACAAACCCAACTTGCCACTTTACCACCAGTCAATTTACGTTCTGTTGCGCAAGCCGTTTCAATTCCGCAATTTTGGTTAGATTTATCTGAAGCCGAACGTCGCTTTTATTTTCGCGAATTTATTCAACAAATTCAGTTAATTCGCGAAGATGAGGAATGGCATCTGCAAGTAATTTTTGTTTTTTAGTCTGACAAAACTCCAGACTGTACGCGCCACAAACCAGCATAGATACCATTGAGTGCTAATAGTTCCTCATGTGTACCCTGTTCGACAACTTCCCCTTGATCCATGACATAGATACAATCGCTGTGCCGAATTGTTGAAAGACGATGCGCGATTACCTACAGTACGCTTCGCGAACGCAATCATTGTCCTATTTTGTGTAATCACAGCTAAAGATTTTTGAATCGCTGCTTCGGTTTCATTATCCACCGCTGAGGTTGCTTCATCCAAAATCAAAATTGGCGGATCTTTGAGAATTGCGCGTGCAATTGCTAATCGCTGTCGTTGTCCGCCAGAAAGTTTTTGACCGCGTTCGCCAACAATCGTATTGTATCCTTGCGGAAGTTGCACTATAAATTCGTGTGCTTCTGCTAACTTGGCAGCATGAACGATATCATCATGAATTGCATCAAAGTTACCATAGGCAATATTTTCGGCGACTGTTCCGTGAAATAGAAACACATCCTGGCTTACCCAACCGATACAACGCCGCAAATCTATTAATTGCAACTCTCGAATATCGATACCATCAATCAAAATTTGCCCAGCTTGGATTTCATAAAAACGCAGCAACAGTTTTACCAGCGTACTTTTACCCGAACCTGTTGCACCAACGATACCAATATTCGCCCCAGCTGGAATATGCAATGAGAGGTTTTTGAGAACATGATTGCGGTCTTTGTATGCAAAAGTAATGTTATCAAGCTGCACTTCACCACGCACCGCTTTTAAAGGTAATGGATGACTACCAGTGGGAATTGCAATCGGAGTATCCAATAGCCGCATCACTCGTCGGATCGAAGCCATGGCGCGTTGATACTCGTCCATTAGTTGGCTTAAAGACACAAAAGGCCATAGCAGTAGTTGGACAATAAATACCAAAAAGCCATAAGTTCCCACTGTGATATTACCATTCGCTACGGCAACACCACCAAAAAACAGTGTGGCAATAAAACCTAAGACAACTATTAAGCGAATCAAGGGGAAAAAGCAGCACTAATGTGCGATCGCTTTTTGGTTACTGCGACGATAAGCTTCACTTTCGTCTATGACACGCGATCGCTCATAGGGTTCAGCGGTAAAGCTTTTAATCGTGGCAATTCCTGAGAGGTTATTAGTTAAACGACTGCTAATCAAACCTGCTTTTTCACGGACATCTGCATAGCGCGGTGCAAGTCGATTTTGAAATACTATGGAACCCCAAAAGATAAAAGGAATCGGTATAATTGCAAACGGAGCCACACTTGGAGCGATAATTGCAAACGAGCCGCCGAATTTAAATACTGATACTTAAATCCTGAACGCAGCTATCTATTTATAAATTTTCGTGTCATTAAATACTTTGTCGCAAACATACTGAATCATCTTAATAGTTTTCGAGACGTTAAGTCTATCCAAAAACGGCATTTTTTTATCCTAAAAAGGTAGTTGACTAACAAAATTTAACTAGTATTTTTTGTTTAGTTAAAATATTCTTTATTTATTTCCCTTGTCTTTACCACTTAACTTAATATTCGCACAAATACATCTCTGTACTATTAATCACAAAATGTGCAAATGTCAGTACTAAAAAGCTAATTAGTTTTGCTCTCAATAATTGAGTATGATGGATACTAAAATGTCCGATATAATAGCTAGAGGAGTTTTAACTTCTGAGTTTCAATGGAGAGGTAGAGAAAACGATGTTTTAATCGCATTCAACATTTCCAAACACAAGAAGAATCTCTCGTCCCTCTAGGTGTTATTCCCAAATATTTAGTAAAACTTCTACTAACTAGTTCTTCCCAGAAATACAGTTGTTAAATCCGAAAAAATATTCCTTCTTCACAGTTCCTCAAGCAACCCTTAAAAACCTGCGCTTGATGTTGAACCGCTAAAGTAAGGGTAAAAAATGCATAATTTAATGCTGAGTGACCGTTCTATTGATAAGGAAATATTATTGCTCCTTATTAGTAGCTATTTTAACAGAGGTGGATAAAGAGAGAATATTGACTACAATTATTACATCTCTTGTTTGAGCAAGATTAATAGTTTCTTGTTCGCCCTACTCTCAACGAATATCAAATTATGTTGAGCAAAAATTACTTTTCGACCTTTCTATTGCTGGTGACTTTAGCCATTTAATTTTGACCTTCATATTTATTTATTAAATATAAGGTCGTTTCTCCATGTTTAATAAAAACAAAAAAATAAAAATATAGTTGTTATATTATTTATTAATTTATTAAAATGTTATTATTTAATATAATAAAGGATACTGGAATTTAAAAATCATAGGCACTAAAAGAAATAAACTTACTATTTATCGTCATTTTAGTGAGCTTATAATTCAGAATTATCAATTATTTTAAAGTATGCGCGATCGCTTACATTGGGATTTTTCAAAATTCGATCACCGCCGCAATAGTAAGATTGATTGGTTTTGGATCTTAGCGTTATTTTTAGCTGCTGTGCTAGTTTACAGCATTAATTTAGGAGGATTACCCCTACGCGATTGGGATGAAGGAACTGTCGCCCAAGTGGCGCGTGAGATTTGGCGATCGCCCATGAATTCATGGCGGTGGTTGCATCCTACATTATGGGGCGCACCTTATTTAAATAAACCGCCGCTAGTCCATTTATTAATAGCTGGGGCGTACTCGCTGGGTGGTGTCAATGAATGGACATCGCGTTTACCGGGAGCAATGCTGAGTGCAATCTCTGTACCTCTACTATATTGCATCGGGCGGGAAATTTTTCCTAGGCGATCGCCTGCAATTTTTTCAGCATTAGTTTATCTTACACTACTACCGATGGTGCGTCATGGGCGACTCGCCATGTTAGATGGCGCGGTAGTGTGTTTTTATCTATTGATGATGCTGTGCGTGTTGCGATCGCGTCGCGATCTACGCTATTGCTTGGGGACTGGAATTGGGCTGGCGCTGATTTTTTTGACGAAAGGAATTATCGGATTATTGCTGCTGGCGATCGCGTTCTTGTTTTTGTTTTGGGATACGCCGCGACTTTTGACTAGCCTTTATCTTTGGCTTGGTATCTTTATTGGTGCTGTACCTATCGTAGGGTGGTATGCAGCGCAATGGTTTGAGTACGGTAATACTTTTACCGATACAGGCATCATGTCACAATCGCTAAGCCGAATTTGGGCAAGTGTAGAAAATCATGCTGGACCACCTTGGTATTACCTTTTAGAAATATTAAAGTACAGCTTTCCTTGGTTAATTTTTTTACCGCAAGGTTTACGCAAAGCATGGGAAAATCGCAACTGGGGTTGGGCAAAGCTGATTCTTGTTTGGAGTGGATTTTATCTTTTAGTGATTTCGGTAATGCAAACTAAGCTTCCTTGGTATGTTTTGCCAATGTATCCCGCTATTGCTTTAGCTGTGGGAGTGCAGTTAGCGGATTATTGGCATTCATCTGAAGCATCCTATCCGCGTTCAATTATTGTAGGTTTGGGAATACTCGCGCTTGTTGCAACGCTGGGAAGTTTCTACTTTAGTCCTTGGAGTTCTGCAAGAGATAGCGCAGTACAAATGATTTTAGCCGCAGTGGCAGGCACAATGATTTTGGCAAACATTTTGGCTCGGCGCGGCGATCGCCAGTTCTTAATCGTTTTAGTTTGGGGAATGTACGTTTCGCTCGTGCTATTTATGACCTCGCGTCATTGGGTTTGGGAACTTGCCGAAGCTTATCCAGTAAAACCTGTTGCGGCGATGATTCAAAATGCTACACCACCAGGACAGATTATTTATACATCTTTTCCTTACAGTCGTCCTTCACTCAATTTTTATAGCGATCGCCAAGTTATTCCTGCTGCGACTAACGAACTTCAGCGTCAGTGGCAACAAAATCCTCAATCCTATTTTCTCTTAGATATCCCAACGCTCAAAACTCTCCAACTTCCATCCGCACAGCAATTAGGAAGCAGCCAAGGTTGGACGCTAGTTACGAAGGGTAAGGAGTGAGTGAAGAGTGATTAGTGTAAGGGTGGCTAGAGGCTAGGAGAAGATCAGTTCTCGTATAAATTATTTTTCCCCTGCACCACAGCTGTCCTACGGAGAATCCTGCGGCGGATCGTCAACAATTATTTCTGGCGATGGCTCTTGAAGTGTTTCTTGCTCTGGTTTGAGTGTTTCTAGCGTGACAACACTGATACCTAAAAGAATCGCACTACCAATCGCAGCGATCGCGGCTGTCTTTTTAATAAAGCTAAAGTCACGTAGAATTCTTGCCCAAGGACGACTTTGACGGCGAAGCACGTGCGTCATCTCGACGGGGTTAGAGCTATGTGGATCGCGGACATAATGACCGCTCCAACTCACGACCAATCGTTCTTGACAGTACGGACACGTAAAAAGTCCATTACACTTTTTAATTTGTTTGAGATTGCCAGTACGCTGACAAATTGGACAGGTTACAGAGTGATGATCAAAGGTGTGAGTGTTCATAGCGCGTCAAACCAGTTCTTTTCTCGCTCTACAGCGGAGTACCCTCAAATTTCTGAGGTGTATTTCCTATAGCCCCAAATCTTAGTCTGCCCATTTTTGTGATAGATAGCCATACTCACAGTACATATATTTATGAACTTTTAAGAAGGGCTAGAAGTTCAGGCGTCTTGCCTGGGGAAGCTACGAAGCTAGCCACTGACTCGTCGCTAGCCACTATAGGTTCTTATCTATCTTTAACTTGTCACAACATTATCGAATAAACCAAGTGTGTAACTCAGCTAAAGGGAGTATAAATGAAATTTTTTGAGCAACTTCGAATTATGAAGCAAACCCTTGTCTATTCAAGCACTAACCTACTTGTCGGCAGACGAGGAGATCCATCAAAATGAAAAGTAAGAAATAAAAATTAAAGTTTTTATCACATTTCCCTACACTATCTCCTAATGACTGCCCTTTCTTCCCAATCTCCAGAGGAAGCACCAAGTTCCTCTGCTGAGTTAAGGAAGGTGATGGTGCCCGCGCTGCCAACACCTTCTATAGGTTTAACTCATTTGCTAAACCGTTTTCAGCTATCTCCGGAAAGCGTTGTGCTGCTTTTAGCTGTACTCATCGGCGGTAGCACTGGTTTAGGTGTCGTTATTTTTCATGTTTTGATCGAGCAGATCCACCGTTTCATGCTACAAGATTTGATGGGCGTGATTTCGCGATGGGGAGCTTGGACGCTAGCGTGCGTCCCCCTGTTAGGTGGGTTAGTTATTGGCTTAATGCGGGGTACCCAGCAGGATTTTGGTCCTGGGCTTTCTTCTTTGATTGCGGCAACACAAGCTAGTCACGCGCAAAACGTCACGCGTAAAGAATTACAACCAATCATTAAGATGCTCGCAGCTGCGGTATCGCTAGGAACAGGGGCTTCCTTAGGACCAGAAGGGCCTAGTGTTGAGATTGGTGCTAACTTCAGTTTACGGTTGGGTCAACTGCTGCAAATGTCGCAAGAAAGACGCCGTTTGTTGTTAGGAGCCGGTGCAGCAGCGGGGTTAGCCGCAGGATTTAATGCTCCAATTGCAGGTGTTTTTTTTGCGCTGGAAGTCGTGTTGGGAACTACGTTTGCAACTTCTGCTGTGAGTGTAGTGCTACTTGCTGCAGTCGTCGCCGCCTTAATTGCCCAAATCGGTTTAGGAGGGCAACCTGCTTTTACATTACCAGTATATGAAGTCCGCAGTCCGCTCGAATTTCCGCTTTATGTTGGTTTGGGTTTGGGTGCGAGTTTAGTTTCCATCACTTATACGCAATCTTTACAGCTATTACGCGCCTGCTTTCAAGGGCAAGTTCCTGGCTTTGCTTGGTTAGCAAAAATTCCCTTGGCAATTCATCCTGTCATTGGCGGTGCTTGTGTTGGTTTGGTTGCATTACAGTACCCGCAAGTTTTGGGGATTGGCTATGAGACTATTGAAGCAATGTTGCAAGATGTGGAGTTTTCTTTGCAACTACTTGTTGTGCTATTGGTAGTCAAATTAGTCGTCACCGCAATCAGTTTGGGAAGTGGTTTAGTTGGCGGTGTTTTCGCTCCAGCAATGTTTCTTGGTGCTTCGTTAGGGGCAGCTTATGCTAAAGTCTTGGCGATTTTTCCAGGTATCAGTCTCTATATGGCTGCGCCTCCTGCCTATGCGATGGTTGGTATGGCAGCGGTGCTGGCAGCGAGTGCGCGCGCGCCTTTGACTGCAATCTTATTATTATTTGAACTGACAAGAGATTACCGAATTGTGTTGCCGTTGATGGCCGCGGTTGGTTTGAGTGTATGGCTTGTTGAGCGCATGAAACCTACTGTCACTTCGGACGCGCATCTACAGCAGTTGAACTTGAATGTCGAAACAAATCGCGAACAAGAAGTTTTACAGCAAATCTCTGTCGCTGAGGCGATGCATCAGTCTCCGCTAATCTTAGCAGCTACGCTTTCAATCTGGGAAGCGGGCGTGTCTATGACGCGCGATCGCCGCCGCAGTGCTTTGGTTATTAATGAAGCTAATCAATTAGTTGGTATCGTCACTTTAGATGATATTTCCCGCGCAATTTCCCTGGGAAAACAGTACGGAATAAGTGCTAGTAACTCAACTTTAACGCATTCCTCAAAGCCAGATGTTAGCAAACATAATTTACCCGCATCTCAACTTATTGATATTTGCACAACTGAGCTACTTTACACTTATCCCGATGAACTTTTATCTGAAGCTTTAGCGCGGATGGCAGCGCGTGGCTTACATCAGTTACCTGTCGTTGAACGAAACAACCACGAACAGATTATTGGCTTACTAGAACGCGATCAGATTGGATTAACTTGCAACCTTGAGTTGATGCGTCAAGCATTGCAACAATTACCAAATGCACCGAAACATGATGAACTGACGCTTACTAGTTTGTAGCAGTCAGCTACCATGATTTGGAAAATTGAAGTCGCGGGAGAATAATGGTCGTTGCCTTGATTCTCCTCGCACAACCACCATTTCTCTGGTTGCTTACGAGGCAACTTCGACGTCTTCTAGTTCGCCATCTTCATCCAGCTGCTTCAACCGAATATGCTTGCGTCCTAGCGTAATTTCAAATTCATCTCCTGGCTTCAAACCCATTTGTTTTGTATAAGCAGAACCTATTAATAAGTTGCCGTTGGACTGCACGCTAATGCGATAACTGGCACTACGTCCACCACGCCCATTAGCGTGTGCTGTACTATCTAACTCAATGCCTTCTGCATCAATTAAGGCATTAAGAAATTTCATCATGTTTACGCGCTCAATGCCATTTTTCGTAACGGTGTAATAACCGCACGCTTTAGCCTTTTCTTCTTTACTTAGGTTTTCTAGCTCCTTAACTTTCTGAAGGAGTTCTTCACCGGTTAGTGGCTCGATTTTTTTCTTTTTACTCATCAACTTAGAACTACAACGAATGAACGAAGTAAATAACTGATTATAATCTTAGCTTACTAAAGCATAATAAGAGTAACGCTTCGATTTATATCAGCTTAACTAAAGTATCTTACACTGAGTTTCATCAATATTTACTGCTATCTAACCACCTTACGGTTAAGTTAATCAGTTGTAAACACTCTTTGTATTCGTGATAACTATCTCACAATTGTTGATACTTAATATATTGATGTTGTTAATAGTCCTGCCAGCTGATTAAAAATCAAGCTAACGCCCCAACTCCAAGCAAGCAAGCAGCAACCTTGGGATAGAACTTAGTAGACAAATAGCTGTAAGTTTAGGGTGCTTGTTGAACGACTCGCTAAGCGAGTTCAAGATACTCCTAAAAGTCAGAAAAGGACAACAATCGCGAGAGAAATCCATATAATAAAACTTAAAATTCTGGGGTAGAGTTTAAGATTTGAGAACTAGGGGTGATAACTTCTGCTTTATGATGTTGATATACACACAAGTTAGGGACTGACACATAAACAGTAGTCGATCGTTGAGCATAGGAATTATCCGGAAGTTGCTTGTTACCATTTCTTGCTTCTTCTTGAAGCAGGTAGAAAGCAAATGACGGCTATGTGTCTAGATGAATGAATTTGAGGAATTCAATCAAGTTGAAAAGTGTTTATTGACTTTTATGAATAAATCAGAAGCTGGAAACCGTCTGGCGGAGCATAGATAACTGACATCTGTCTAAAAGCTAAATATCTTTGATAAATGCTTTTTGCCATCTGTTATGTGGCTTTCTGAGTGAAAAAAATATTTTTTTGTCATTGAAAATAGAAGAAGATTTTGAAATGAGGTCTTACTGAAGCACAGAATGAAGCTAACAACTCGCGGACACTACAGTGTAAAAGCATTGCTCGATTTGAGCTTACAGCCAAAGAATAGACCTGCATCAGTAAAAGCGATCGCCCAGCGTCAAGATATTCCAGCACCCTACTTAGAAAAATTGCTGATCGAAATGCGTCGTGCAGGGTTAGTTGAATCGATGCGTGGCGTTCAAGGTGGATATAAACTAGCGCGATCGCCTGCACAAATATCTTTAGGGCAAATTCTAGAATCGGTTGGCGAAACTATTGAGCCTTTACCACATCACATTCCCGCACCAAATCAAGCCGAAGACTGGGTGACGTTTACATTATGGCAGCGGTTACACCAGAAAGTGAAAGAGGCACTTTACACAATCACGCTTGCAGATCTTTATTATGATGCTCGTAGTTGGCAAGCCGCGCAAGGCGAAGCAACAAGTTTTGTTGTTTAGTGAGTCGAAAACAGAGATCGGGATTCAAGAATCAGGGTTAAAACAAAAGTGTCAGCCTTTAAATTAGGTTTTGTTTGCACTCAACGTAAGCTTAAGTTTTGAAGGACAATTACGACTTTTTCAGTTTCAATTCAATTAATACGCAGTTAGTTGTTTTAATTTTTGCTGCGTTTTTAGATTACCTAATTGGCGATCCGTGGAGTTTTCCGCATCCAGTTCGCGTTATGGGTTGGGTGATATTGCAATTTAATACTATTGTGTGGAAACATTTTGAGCGCCCGCGTACGCAGCGGTTAGCAGGAATTGTTTTGGGTATCGGATTAATTAGTGGTAGTGGTTTCGTCGGATGGTCGATCGTACAAGTGACTGAGTTTATTCATCCTGGCTTTAGAATTGTTGTCGAAAGCCTTCTTTTAGCAAGTTGTTTTGCTGCGAAAAGCCTCAGACAAGCTGCACAAGAAGTTTTACAGCCACTCGGTGAGGGAAAAATTCAACAAGCGCGTGCTAGCCTTAGTAAATATGTTGGTAGAGATACCGAAAATCTCTCTGAAACAGAAATCTTGCGGGCAGTTTTAGAAACTGTAACTGAAAATGCTACCGACGGCGTGATGGCACCTTTATTTTATGCGATCGCTGGTTCTTTTATACCGTTGATTGGGAGTGTTCCGGTTGCATTAGCATACAAAGCTGCAAGTACCTTAGATTCGATGGTAGGTTATCGCGAAGCACCTTACACTTACCTTGGTTGGTTTAGCGCGCGATTAGAAGATGCCTTAACGTGGTTGCCATGTCGCCTAACTGTTCTGACTGTAGCAATGCTATCAGGCAAACCGCGCTTTGTTTGGCGCATTTGTCGTCGAGACGCAGTACAAGATCCTAGCCCAAATTCAGGTTGGAGTGAATGCGCTTATGCAGCAGTACTCGGCGTACAAGTGGGAGGAACAAACTGGTATCGAGGAGTGGCAAAACACAAACCCTTGCTTGGAGACAACATTCATCCAATTACTCCAGGCAAAGTTTACCAAGCACTACAACTGACGCGATATTGCTTCTTAATTTGGCTAGGAGTTGCAGCTTTGCTTTTGTTTAAATTTCAACTGTAATGACACGATATTCACGAAGTTTTAAACTAAGCCTATAGCCTTCGTCACTCCTCACCCCTCGCCCCTCACTTCTCGTCCCTCTTCAATATGCCTGCTAAAGTTGTTGAAATTCTTTCTGCTGAAGAAATCCGTCGTACTATGACGCGTCTTGCTTCCCAAGTTGTCGAAAGATCGCGGGATTTGTCGCAACTTGTCATTTTGGGTATCTATACTAGAGGTGCATTTTTAGCAGAGCTATTAGCACGTCAAATCGAAGTGCTTGAAGGTGTAAATGTTCCTGTAGGAGCGTTAGATATTACATTTTACCGCGACGATTTGGATCAAATTGGCGTACGAACTCCAGCTAAGACAGAAATTCCCTTTGACCTAACAGGTAAAATTGTTCTACTCGTCGATGACGTAATTTACAAAGGACGCACTGTCCGCGCGGCTTTGAATGCTGTTAATGATTATGGTAGACCTGCGGCAATTTGGCTAGCAGTATTAGTCGATCGCGGTCATCGCGAGTTACCGATTCATCCTGATTTTATTGGTAAACAGCTACCTACAGCCAAAGAAGAACAAGTTAAAGTGTATTTACAAGATTTTGACGGACGCGATGCAGTGGAATTAATCGGTAATTAATAACAATTGGCTATTAACTTCTGTTTGATTAAATAGCGTACTCTTAAAGGTTTGGTAGTGAGCGACCAATTATCAGTTACTAACCACCATCCTTCTACTTATGTCTTCACCCCTAGGACAGATGCAGCCTAGAGCGACTAACAGCGATATTCTTGTATTAATATTTTTTATAATTTCTTAATAATTAAAGGTAACTGCGATGAAGATTGTAAAGAAAATTACGACTACAAATTTTCAAATTGAGTAGCGTTATTCGCAACGGGAATTAACAGTCTTTACGCTGAGTGGCATTGAAATATTAGGCTGCGTTGGGCGTAGCCGCATCTCATGGGAAGGCAATCGTTCTTCCTTATACCTGAATACAGGCTTGTATAAAATACTAATGAATCTTTCCTATCCTAGACTAGGGTACAACCTATCCTTACTTGCGATCGCACTCGTTGTGCTCGTCAAACTCACTTTAGAACCAATAACCCAACTCGATTTGGGGTTAGTGTTATTTTTGACAGCACTGACAGTCAATTCTTGGCATAACAATCTCGTGCTAGGGCTAGTAGCGATCGCTTCCGCAGCGATAGTACTCTGGCTACTCAATTATTTTTTGCCTACTAGTCAGGACTTTTGGCAACTAGCGTCACTTGGAGTTATTGCTCTACCGCTGAGCATCGTTAATTTAGCTGTCAACTATTTGGAACGCGAGTCGGCAAAAGTTTCGGAAGCAACGATAACAGGAGTACGCGACATCAACAAGGCATTAGAAATTGCGGTAGAGTGCATCGCGAGGATCGATTCTCAAGGACGCTACATCACCGTGAATGAAGCTTATGCGCGCTTATTAGGCTACGAACCGCAAGACTTAATCGGTAAAGCATGGGAAATTACCGTTCATCCACAAGACGTTGCCAAACTGACTGCTACGTATCAACAAATGTTGACAACAGGGAAAGCAGAAGCCGAAGCACGCGGGATTCGCCAAGATGGCTCGTACTTTTACAAACAGGTTACGCTGATTAAAACCAGCGATCGCCTAAATAGTTTTAGCGGACATTACTGCTTTGTCAAGGATATTACTCAACGCAAGCAAAGCGAAGAACGACTGCGGCTATTAGAATCTGTCGTTGTGAATGCGAATGATGCGATTGTCATTACTGAAGCCGAACCAATTCAAGCTCCAGGTCCGCGCATTCTTTACGTCAACGAAGCTTTTACGCGCATGACGGGTTACACATTGCAAGAAGTTGTCGGTAAAACGCCACGCCTACTTCAAGGAGCAAAAACCGATCGAGAAACGTTAACGCGGATTCGGACAACCTTACAGCAATGGCAATCAGATGTATTTGAACTAATCAACTACCGCAAAGATGGCTCAGAATTTTGGGTAGAACTGAGTATCGTACCAGTTGCTGATGAAACTGGGTGGTACACGCATTGGATTTCTGTACAGCGCGATATTACCCAGCGAAAAGAAGTAGAAGCGATGCTAGCCAAATTATTACTACGCGAACAGCAAGCCCGGATCGCAACCGAAGAAGCAAGTCGGATGAAAGATGAGTTTCTTGCAGTTGTATCGCATGAGTTAAGAACACCACTCAATGCGATGCTTGGTTGGTCGCGATTATTGCAAAGTCGCACACTTAACGAACAAACTACCGCCCGCGCCTTAGCAACGATTGAGCGCAATGCTCAAGCACAAGCGCAACTGATAGAAGATCTTCTGGATATTTCCCGCATGATGCGTGGCAAGCTCAGCTTACAATGTTGCCCTGTCAATCTCAAAAATGTTATTGAAGCGGCGATAGATACAATTCGCCTGGCAGCTGCTGCAAAAGATATTCAAATTCATACTGTATATAAAACTAATAAGTCAATTTCTGGTGACGGCGATCGCCTACAACAAGTCGTCTGGAATTTGCTTTCCAATGCGATTAAATTTTCTCCTCGCGGTGGACGCGTAGAGATAACATTAGCCGAACAAGATACGTATATCGAACTCAATGTCAGCGATAACGGACAAGGTATCGAGCCAGATTTTCTCCCGCATATCTTTGAACAATTTCGTCAAGCTGATAGTAGCAGTAGTCGCAAGCAAGGCGGGTTAGGTTTAGGGTTGGCGATCGTCCGGAATTTGGTAGAACTGCACGGCGGTACAATTAGTGCAACAAGTCAAGGAATCGGCACAGGCGCAACTTTTACTGTCAGATTACCTTTTCCCCGCGAGAGCCAAAACGAGCCGCCTAATATTGCGCCTAATCCAGAATTTCAATCAGAATTAGGAATCAAAGGTTTACAAGTGCTGATTGTTGATGATGAAGCCGACGCGCGCGAACTTCTTCAGATTGTGCTAGAACAGGCGGGTGCAAGTGTTACCGCTGTTGGCTCTGTCAGTGAAGCTTTGAATATCATTGAACAATTACAACCAGATATCCTCTTGAGTGATATAGGAATGCCAGGGGAAGATGGCTACTCCTTGATACAAAAAACCAAAAACCTCAAAACGAAATCAGGAAAGCAACTTCCTGTAGCTGCCATTACGGCTTATGCGCGTGCGGAGGATCGAGTAAGAGCATTACAGGCAGGTTTTCAAACGCATTTACCTAAGCCTATAGATCCAACACAACTTATCGCAGTCGTGACAACGCTTGCAGAACGAACTTTATCTTAAATTTTCTTCTCTGTATTTTTCTTTATACGCGCTGTAATACTTGCGAATGCTTAAACTCCGCTAAATTTGCTGTGCCAGTACAAAACAAAACTGTAGTCATTTCGGCAATTAAGACTTCGACTAACTCGTAAAGCACAGTTTCTGACTCGGCAGCAGCTTGTAAAAAGGGTAATGCTAAACCGGCAAGATCGGCACCAAGCGCGATCGCTTTAGCAACATCTAAGCCATGACGCAAACCACCAGAAGCGATTAACGGAATTTCGGGTGCGATCTCCCGAACGCTTGTAATACACTCTGCTGTTGGTAAACCCCAATTGGCAAATGTCATACCTAAACGACGCTGTAAGCTATTTTCGGCGCGTTCGCTTTCTACTTTTGCCCAAGAAGTGCCGCCTGCACCTGCAACATCGATCGCACTGATACCTGCATCGATCAATTTTTTTGCCATAGCTGCAGAAATGCCATTTCCGACTTCTTTGGCAATGACTGGCACTGGCAACTTACTACACAATTTTTCTATTTTGTCAAGCAAACCGCGAAATTTTGTATCACCTCTAGATTGGATGCATTCTTGTAAGGGGTTGAGGTGCAAAATCAAAGCATCAGCTTGCAGCGCATCAACAACACGCCGACACTCATCTAATCCGTATTTGTAATTAAGTTGCACTGCACCCAAATTGGCAAACAGTAAAATATCTGGTGCAAGCGATCGCACTGCAAAAGTTGTAGCTACTTGTGGTTTTTCGAGCGCCACCCGCTGCGAACCTACGCCCATCGCCATATTATAATGTTGCGCGACTTCGGCAAGCCGACGGTTAATCGTTCCCGCGAATTCTGTCCCGCCTGTCATCGACGAAATTAACAACGGATAAGATAGCGATTTGCCTAAAAACTGAGTACCCAAATCAATTTCATCGCGGTTAATCTCAGGTAAACAACAATGAATAAAGCGGTAACGTTCTAAGCCATTCGTCGTTTGCGAAAACTGGACATCTTCATCGAGACAAATGCGCAAGTGTTCTGCTTTCCGTGTTTGCGTTTGTCCTGACAAGCTTAAAGGAAGGTTCACAGGTTGACTTCAATAAAAGAGGTTTTTATAGCAATTGAAGGGATGCTAAGGACATGGTAGAAGATCAGTTCTATGTTCTTGTAAAGTTTGCTCATTTGACCCTGACCTTTGACCTCTGACCCCTGCTCTCTTATGACTTTACAACTAGTTGTAGTGCCATTAGCAAGCTATTATTCATCAAACTTTACCCAATTCGAAAAAGGATGAGCAAGTGCTACCTTCTTGCACTCAGTCATCCTCGAATTTAGCAGCAGTGACGATCGCATCGTCTTGCGATCGCCGCTAAAAACTAAGCAACCTTCGAGACACTATTATTTACATGAACATATTCATTTAGCTTTGCCATCACTTTTTCAACGCTTTCAGCCAACGTTTCTCGATCTGTGCGACATTCTACCTCAGGATTGAGTGGTGGTTCGTAAGGATCGTCAATTCCTGTAAAACTCTTGATTTCTCCAGCGCGCGCTTTTTTGTACAATCCTTTAACATCGCGTTCTTCACACACAGCTAACGGTGCGTTGACATAAATTTCTACGAAGTTACCAATCTTACCGCGTACTTCGTCACGAATTGCACGATAAGGAGAAATAGCAGAAACGATAACAATTACTCCATTGCGCGTTAGCAATTGAGCCACAAAACCAATACGACGAATATTCTCATCGCGATCGGCTTTGCTAAATCCTAAACCTTTTGTTAGGTTCTCTCGAACAACATCACCATCGAGAACTTCAACTTTGTAACCCTGCTCGCGCAGTCTTGCTTCTACCGCTTTACTAATTGTTGTTTTCCCAGCACCACTCAACCCAGTAAACCACAAAGTCATTCCTTGGTGTTTCATCATTCTGCTACCTTTACCTTTACTGAAACTTAAATCTTCCACACAATCAAGAATATTGAGGTAGAAACCTACTAAACGCGTTCTTTAGTTATCATCACTTCTGCGGCTAGTACAGTCTTTGTAGTAATACAACAATAAATTGAGTTTGATAGCATTACTACCTCTCGCTAGTCGAGTGATTCGCATTGGCTGAATTGTAAACAAAATCTATCAAATTATAAACACAAATTAAAATTTTATTAACTGATAGCAAATAGTAAGTTTCATAAAAAAATAATATATTCCTTGACGTGCATATTAATGCGAGCTACCTGTCAAGATTTATGCAAATAACTTAGCGAAATCTTTACAGTCAGCTGGCTTTTATAAAGTTTGTGTATAGCGCGATCGCGATATAATGTCTATCCTCTCCACGTGACATCGTTGTCACAGTATGCGCTTTCCAGGAGTCGTTATTTAGTTACATAGATAACAGAAAATAGATCGCCTGAAGCGATTCCTGTAAAAATCAGAGTTTTACTTGGTCTGTTCGTACATCTGTCGATGTTTTTCCATGAGCTGCAAATACTTTTCATTCGTTTTTGCTAACATCCATTTTTCCTTAAAAATTGCAGCTGATTGCGCTTTAATAGGATCGACGTCTAAAGGTAATATTTCCTGGCGCGCCTGCTTTTCGGCTTCTGGAGAACCTGCTTTTTGCGGGTTAGCTTTGTATTTTCTACCACTTTTATGATTGGCATAACGACGCGATCGCGTGTAGCCCATTTGCAAAAACTTACGCGCCATATCTGCGCCGACAAAATCATCTTGTTCGAGATAGTTAAGAAACATCTCATAAATTTTTGCGCTCGATTCTTTAGCAATTTCAGGAGTTTTAAAGCGCCAGTAGGGTAAAATTTCTGATTTATAAGGTTCTACTAGCAACACTCCTTGCTCGCCCTTGCCAACACGATACAATTCAGGCGAAGAACGAAAATCAATCCTTTCAAAATCTAAAGAATAATCAAATTTCATACTCTATCGAATCCAATTTAATACGTGCTTATAAATTTTTCTCTAACTTTGTGCCACAAATCTTACAATAGCGAGCATCAGTATCGTGAAGTGATAATTGGCAAGTAGGACAAACTGTTTGTACTTGGCGACTGGTTTTGATAAATTGTTTAATTAAATCGCCAACCTGCCAAGGAATTAATGCTATACCAGTTAAAATCATCAATACCGTTAAAAGACGCCCTAATTGGGAAATTGGAGTGACATCTCCAAAGCCAACGGTTGTCATCGTGACAACCGAAAAATAAAAAGCATCTAAGAAGGTATTAAAAGTATCAGAATTACTTGGATGCTCGACTTGATAAATTAGCCCAGAATAAACAAAAATAATAGCAAATAAAGTAAATAATATTCGAGCAAAAATAACACTATCTTCGCCACTAATCCGTTCAAACAAAACTATTTTTTGAATAAATCTAACTAATCTTAAAATTCTAAACCAACGAAAAATTCGAATAAAGCTGATATCTACTAAGCCTAGAAAAAAAGGTAGAATAGCTAAAAGATCGAGTAGTGAATATAGACTAAAAAAATATTTTATTTTGGACTCAGCACACCAAAACCGCAGGCTATACTCTAAAGCAAAAACCCCGATAATAAGACTATCTAAACGGTCTAATATTATTCTTAATTCTGCAGGAATTGAGTAGGTTTCTGCAACAAAAATAGTAGAAGACAGTAAAACTAAACCTGTGATTGTCAAGTTTAGAAATCTTCCCAGTGGAGTCTCAATATCTTCTAAATAAAACCCAATAACTTTTTTAGCTAGCAACATCATAATTAGCTTGCTAGTTTGAGAAAATAGTTTAAAATATAGGATTCATGCTTGAAATTTTTGCAGTTTTCTAATTCAAATCTAGCACATTCATTTTTATATTACTAAATAATACTATAATTTTTATACTATACTATCAGAGTTTGCTAGGAAACTTCTTACAAAAATGTCTCCAGAGGAGTATATGCGAATTGCCTTAGAAGAGGCAAAACAAGGCGATGCACCCTACGGTGCGGTCATAGTTAAAGATAATCAGGTAGTAGCAGCAGCACACAATACAGTCAAACGCGATAGCGATCCATCTGCTCATGCAGAAATGAATGTTATTCGCAAGCTGACATCTCAAATTAAAAATCCATCGTTAGCAGGATGTACAATTTATACGACAGGTGAACCTTGTCCTATGTGTGCTACAGTTTGCGTTTGGGCTGGTGTAGATGAAATCGTCTACGCAGTCTCTATTGAAGATTTAATGAAGATCGATCAAGCGCAAATTAATATATCTTGTGAGGAAATTATCGCTAAGAGTTCTAGAGATATTAAGGTTACTAAAGGATTACTAAAAGAAGAGTGTTTAGCGTTATTTAATAAGTAGTATCATTAACTTAATATATGGACATTATTAGATATTAAACTTGTTAAGGTTAGGTAATAGGTGACTGGAAGTCGCTTAATATTCTTAACCAATTACCAGTTACCAATGACCGACCTTGTCATTCAGTTTATTGTTACGCACTTAACGGTTAACTTTTGATATCAGGTTCTTGACGGTGTAAAAAAGAGTTAGCAAAAATTGCGGCTTGCGTGCGATCGCGTAAGGACAGTCGATTCAAAATACTCGTGACGTGGTTTTTGACAGTTCCTTCTGAGATATGTAGTGTTTGGGCAATTTCGCGGTTACTTTCGCCAGCTGCAATTAATCGTAACACCTCGCGTTCTCTGGGTGTAAGTTCGCTCCAGCCCGTGGGCGTTATTGCTGAAGGTTCTGGCACTTTCGCAATAATTTTCTCAACCAAGCCAGGTCCAAGTTGAGTATAACCTTTATAAACTGCCCGAATGGCTGCGGCTAACTCTTCTGAAGGTGTATCTTTGAGTAAATAGCCCATCGCTCCATTGCGGAGTGCAGCCGCGACATATTCATCATTATCAAAAGTCGTTAAGACAAGCACCTTTATTTTAGGAAAACGCTGCGTAATTTCGCGGGTGGCAGCGACACCATCCATAACTGGCATTCGCACATCCATAAGGATTACATCAGGTTGTAATATTTGTAACAACTGCATTGCAGCTTGTCCATTTTCTGCTTCGCCCACAACCTGCAAATCTGGCTCTAATTCTAGTAAAGCTTTTAAACCTTGACGAATGAGATGTTGATCGTCAACGAGTACGAGGCGAATCATGCAACTAACCTCGGCAAAGGAATTGTTGCTGAAATACAACAACCAGCACCAGGCGTGCTTTTGATTTGAAATTCTCCTTTTAATGCGAGGACGCGATCGCGCATGCTTTGCAGCCCAAATCCCGTAGTATTCTGATTTAACACAAATCCTTTACCATTATCTTGGATTTTCCAGTGTAATGATTTTGCGGTTGTTTGGATATCAATTCTGACTGCGTTTGCGGCTGCGTGTTTCCAAATATTCGTGAGTGCTTCTTGTGTAATGCGGTACACAGCAGTTTGCACTTCAACAGAAATCGGATGTTGCAGCGATATCTGATAAGTTGGAGAAAATCCTGTAGAACTGCGAAATTCAGCAACTAAAGCCGCGATCGCCGTTTCCAAAGATTGACCGTGCAACGGGTCGGAGCGCATCGCTGATACAGATTGTCGCACCTCGCGTAGCGCTTGCGAACCCAAGTTTTTAGCTTGCGTCAAGAAAGTTTGTGCTTTTGCAGGGTTAGATTGCCATAATTTCAACGCGGTTTCTAGCTGTAAGTTTAAAGCTGTCAAAGAGTGTCCAAGCGAGTCGTGGATGTCGCGTGCAATTCGGTTGCGTTCTTGTAGCGTTGCTTGATCTTCGATCCGCAGTGCATATTGTCGCAGTTGCTCGTTGGCGATCGCCAATTTTTCTCTCATTTGTCGTTCTGCTAGCACAGCATTCATTAACAGCAACACAAATACTAAACTTAATCCAAACGAAAGCGCAAAACTCAACAACGTAAATCGCAAACGCTCTTGTAACACCGGAACATCAGGAACATATTGAAAGCGATGAATTAAAGTAAGGATAAATAAGACAAACGATAAACTTGTTATAACAATTCGTCCTGGTCGTTGAAAGATAAGACAACTACGAATAACAAGAATAATATAAAGAAATGGAAACAGCCGAATTCCTCTTCCGCTAACAATCCCAGTTAAAAGAATCAATAAAATTTCTAACCCGGTATAAAGTATCTTGTGTATTAGTTTTCCTGTAGGCATTCGCAAGCCGAGTAATCCAAAACATACTAAACTAATAATCGTTAAAGACGGCAAGTTATGAAAGCGGCGAAAATGAATTGATAACGCTTCTGTAATTGCAACTGCAAACAAAAGCAGCCACTCTAACAATAATAAAAACGGTAAAGGATGCGTACGAATTTGGATTGGACGACTCATATTGTTGGCTTCGTTTAATAATTTAAAATTAGAAGGAAAATATGTTAATTGTTAGAAAGTTGAATAAAAACTTCTTCATCTGCTACCAATATCCTCGATTAACACTCTAGTAGTGAGTACGTGACTTTAGTCATAGTTAAATTCGTGACTTTTTCCTCATGCTACCCAGGAAGATAACTTTATAAGATCGTGACACCACACATGAGGAAGTCAACAATGGCGTCGCGATCGAAAAAAGTAAAATTCATGTCGCTGTTTGCAGGTGCAGTAGCACTTTCTACCGTTTTCGCACCTTTAGCAGTTAATGCACAACCTGCCGCACCTCAAGTAGGGCAGCGTGCTGGTGCAGGTAGAGGTATGGGCAAAATGGCAGGAATTGAACTTTCTGCAGAACAACAAGCCCAGATGGAACAAATCCGCAACGAAACGCGCGCTCAAATCGAAGCTGTTCTTACCCCTGAACAACGCCAGCAATGGCAAGCAGCAACTCAAAACGGGCAACGACGACGCGGTGCAATGGCTGGCTTAAATCTATCGGAAGCGCAAAGAACTCAAATTCGCCAGATTATGCAATCTTCGAAAGAGCGCGTCACAGCAGTTCTCACTCCCGAACAACGCCAGCAAATTGAGCAAAGAAGGCAGCAGTGGCGTCAACAGCGTCAGCAACGCAATCAGCAACCAACACAACAATAAATGTAAAACTTGTTGAGGGTTCTGTCGGGCGCGATCGCTACTGTTAACCCCTCCGGTAGTATTTTTGAACTGGGGAGAATCAGTTAAGATAACAAGGCACAAGTGATCTGTCACAGTAGAGGGAAACTTCGGTGTAAATCCGAGGCTGTGCCGCAGCTGTAACAAAAAGAGATGAGCGCTGAATGTGTTGAGTGTTGAACAGGTAAGACACTCCTTACCGTATCTGAAGAAAATGAGTTCAAAACTCAAAATTCAAAGCTCAGATCTTTCTGAAGCCAGAATGCCTGACTGTGACTTGCTCACATTATTTCCTGCGTCGCACAGGAACGGAGCACTTAAACAAGGATGCCTACGATTAATACTCTTACTTCCACCCTACCAAAAAACCCAGTTAGTAAAATAGAACTACCCCCTTTACCATTGCGTCGCCCGTTGCTCATGGTTGGTCACGGTACCAGAGATGCAGCAGGGCGACAAAGCGTTTTAGACTTTGCAGCTGCCTATCAAGCGTTAGATACTTCTCGACCTGTTATCCCTTGTTTTTTAGAACTAACAGGTCCAACGATTCAAGAAGGCGTCGATCAGTGTGTTGCGCAAGGGTATACTGAACTTTCTGTCTTACCCATTTTGTTATTTGCGGCGCGGCATAATAAGTTTGATGTTACCAATGAACTTGACCGCGCGCGCCAACGCCATCCCCAGGTGAAATTTCACTACGGACGGCATTTTGGCATTACACCAAGAATTATCGATTTGTGGCGATCGCGTCTAGCTGAAGTTGACGAGCCTCAGTACGATCGCGCCGATACAGTTTTATTATTTGTCGGGCGCGGTTCGAGCGATCCTGATGCTAATGGCGATGTTTATAAACTTGCGCGTATTCTTTGGGAAGGTAGTGGTTATCAAACCGTAGAAACCTGTTTTATTGGTATTACCCATCCACGCCTCGAAGAAGGTTTCCGCCGCGCGCGACTTTACCAACCCAAACGCATTATTGTGCTTCCCTACTTTCTCTTTACGGGATTATTAGTCAAAAAGATCTTCGATATCACCGCACAGCAACAAGCACAATATCCAGAGATCGCTATTACCTGTCTTCCAGAAATGGGACTACATCCGCAGTTATTTTCGATTTTGCGCGATCGCGAAATTGAAACTCAACTAGGCAACGTGCAGATGAACTGCGAAATGTGCAAGTTTCGCCTTGCAGCCCTAAAAAGCTGCGATCGCGAGCACAACCACCATCATCACCATCACCATCACAGTCACGAACACTCACATTCTGAAGTAGATCCTTACGTCGAACTCGAACAATACCACCAAAAAATTTGGCAAGTTCCTTAAGAAAGATTAGTAATGGGCTATCAGCAGCAAAAATAAATATATTCTGTCATGCTGATAGCTGAAACCCACTATGTCTAAAGAATTTGTCATTGGTGAAACTGTACGTGTCGTAGCACTACCACCCTACTTAAAAACAGCCGATCCTATGCCAATGTTACGCCCGCCAGATGTGGTTCAAATTGGTGAAGAGGGCACTGTCGTAGATCGCCACCCAGGTGGGTACTGGAGCGTTCGCTTTACGCGCGGTACTTTTTTGATTGATAGTCAATATATTGAAGCGACTAGCAGTTCAAATGAGCCGCCATCAACTAGCCATTTAGAACAACCGACAACAAGTCAAATTGATACGCCACCCCAAACTAATGAAGATGGCAGTCCTTAATATAAACTTATGTAAAGTAGAGTTGTTATTTGTGTATCATGCTGTCTCGTCGCTGTTTTCTGCGCGCAATTGCCTGCTGGTGTATGGCACTATTTCTTTTGTTTTTTGCTTCACCTAGCTTTGCCATGGGTGGTAAACTTCCTCCACTTGAGCAACCCGCACCAGAATTTACTTTACCAACCAACACTGGAGATGGAGAAATTGCACTTGCTGATTTGCGCGGTAAGTGGGTTGTGTTGTACTTTTACCCTAAAGACTTTACCGCAGGTTGTACTTTAGAAGCGCGACGTTTTCAGCAAGATTTACCAAAATACATGGCGCGAAATGCTCAAATTATCGGTGTCAGCGCCGATTCAGTCGATTCCCATGCTGAGTTTTGTGACTCAGAAGGTTTAAAATTTCCTCTACTTGCGGATACGACAGGCGAAGTTAGTAAAGCCTATGGTTCTTGGCTAGGTAGTGCCTCGGTACGGCATAGTTTCATTATTGACCCAAATGGCATTCTCCGCGCAACTTTTGTCAAAGTCAATCCTGCAATTCACAGTACAGAAGTTCTAAGCCGTTTGACGGAATTACAAGCAACAGTGTTTTAAGAAATGCCTGCGACACGCAAACGCAAGTAAAGCTCAAAACTAAATTACTAGCTACCTCACCACTCACTTCTAGATACAATGTCTCTAAATTGCTTCTTGGAGACTGTTTATGGATTGGGAACCAGACACTCGCGTCACAAAGGCGCGTACTCAAGCTATCCAACCGTACAAGCCTCTTGTAAGATTGCGCAATATAGAAGCTCTACTCCGTCGCCATAGTGTAGCAATACTTATGCTTATTGTGCCGTTGTCAGTAGAATATCGTTTACAGCGAGCATCAAACCTCGCAGAAGAAGCACTAGCTAAGTTGGCAGAAATTGATCTTGAGACAATTAGTGAAACTGAATTGCAACCAGTTCGCATTCGAGTTGGTCTGAGTTTTGTTGGGTTTGGCGCGCTATCTACTGCCTTGTTGCTACTTTACTTGTCTACCTTGCATCCTGAACTTGACTCGATCGCACAAATACGGCGCTATTGGTATCAATACATCTGGTTTGTCTGTCTCGGCGTGGCAGGATTATTTGTACTCGGTAGAGAAGCAATGCGATCGCGCGAGAGCTCTATACCCAGCTTCACTGCAAAAGAGCGCGATGATTAACCAAATGAGAAGTAGCTTCAAAAAAAACGCCCTGCCACTGTGTCGTGGCAAGGCAGTTAGTGGTGTGAGGAGCAGACTTTATGTCTACTTATAAGTTAAGCATAATAGACATGTATGGCAGTTGGGTGGCAACAAGATTGCAATACTGTGACAAAAAAATACGAGTGATTAGAAAAATGGCGATCGCCGTCAGCTGCAAAATGGGTAATCGATAACTCAATTGAGCTTGTCGCACCACGAGCGATATCGCAGTGCGAATATTGATTTAACCTTCAACATCCGATGCTAGAAGTTTTGACACCTCAGCGTGGGCTAATACCGCAGCTGGTTCTTGCTGTAACGCGTGATAATACTTGCGCTCGAAAGCATTACCAAGTTCTGCTGGCATCAGCAATTCACGAACGTCGCGCATCAAATCTTGGAGGTCGTCTTGTGATATTGGTTCATCTGCTGAAAGCATTTCATCAATATGCACAATTAGCTCAGAAATGCGATGTAGCCACGCAAATTGTTCGTGCTCAATCACTAGTTGCAGTAACTCTCCACTTGATACGCGTCCGCGTCTTTGTTCGTAGTTAATGCGCTCTGCTTGCAACAGACAAGCGTGGAGATGCAGCAATTTATTGCGTAAACTGCGTAAATACTGATGTTGCCGTATTCTACGGAAAAGTTGATTGGAAGTCAATGGAATCGATCCTCCTACGATGATAGTCTTCAATAGCTAAATTTAGGTTTACCTGAGAATTCTTATTACGAATACGCCCTAGCGGCTGACTTACTTGTTTGTTGGTGTCCCGACATGAACTTGGTTGCTACTTTTTTCCCATTTCGTGCTAAAGATGAATAACCTATCTCCCACACGCTTCTCGCCTATTCTAAATAAGCCTGCGGTTTTTAGTACATCGGTGAAGTATTTTATGCCACTGTTACAAGCTATCTAATCTTTGCCAAAGTTCGCAATTTTTCAATAAAAGTTGTTCGACAGCGCGATCGCGCTTTTTTCTACTCTCGCTATTCATGTGATTAATCATATAGTAAAATAGTATTGTATGAAAAGTAACAATTATTACTATTAAACGAACTACAAGATTCGGAAAACCGTCTGATGTCGTTAGCAGGCACAATCTTAGATGTTCTACAAAAAGAAGCCATGATGCAGTATGCTCTCAATTAATGTTTCGATCGAAACATTGCGCGTTTGTGGCATCCAGAGCAAGCACAGATTTATAAACTGCTCGATAAGTTGGTAGATAAGCAGTTGAATTACTTGCGACATTGACATACAACGCGATCGCCTGCAGCGCAAAGTACAACAGCGCACAATTTACAGATACAAACAAGTGACGGCATTAGCCAAGCAATACCCCTTGCACCGCGCACAGTAGCAGACTTTTATCAAGAGGTGATGGATATCCTGCACAGAAGTGGAATAGAATTACGCATTTGGACAATGCGCCAAGAAGTTGCTGAGCCAATTTCGTTCGAGCGCGATCGCGCTTCCCGCATCTGACGATCCCCAACGTACAAGCCGACCGTTTAATGAACGGATTTCGCTCGCGCTTTATTGGCACTAGCCCTGTACACTTTTTCTGGGGTAGCTTTACACCTTGCTGTCACGCGCTTTTCTGGACGTGTAGCTCCAGAACATCCAGGGGGAATTTCCCATCTGGTAGATTGGGTGACGCGCGAGGCGTATTCGCACGAAGTGAGTAGCTGTGGCTTTTGGTTTGGTGGTAGTACTAGTCACAGAACCAATTTTTTACTCTTATGCCTATCCTGAACCTGAAAAGTTTCGCGATTATCCAATTCAACCGCAGGAGGCGTTCTACAGTACAGATTTGAAAGAATTTGTTTTGCCTTGTACAGCAGTGCAGCAAGCAGAAGATCCCGATGCGATCGTTCTTGCGTTCTTCCAAAGTACTTACGAAGTAGCAGCGTTAGCTACCTGCGATCGCGCTGCGTTAGAGCGATAATACTGGTTAGCTTTGAGATTAATACGTATTGGCAAGCAGGGGAGTAGAGGAATAGAGGAGCCTGCGCCGTGCAGGGGTTTCCCCCGTTGAGGCGACTGGCGTGGGCAGAAAAGACTATTAACCCAGCACTGTAGATTAGGAGTCATAGAGATTAAGCTGGAAGAATAAACCGCAAGAAACCACTTGGTCAATGTCGCTTACTCTTGGTGGAGATGGATATATTAATTGTTGAGGATGAAGCTGAAATTGCTGGATTGATTCAACTTGCGCTGGAAAAAGAAGGATTTTCTTGTCAAAGTTGCCGTGATGGACTCGCAGCGTTGCGCTT
Source organism: Chroococcidiopsis sp. TS-821 (assembly GCF_002939305.1). Classification (NCBI taxonomy): domain Bacteria; kingdom Bacillati; phylum Cyanobacteriota; class Cyanophyceae; order Chroococcidiopsidales; family Chroococcidiopsidaceae; genus Chroococcidiopsis; species Chroococcidiopsis sp. TS-821. The sequence goes on from NZ_MVDI01000011.1 coordinate 97,902, forward strand.
ATTTCAAGAGTTACAGCCAGATCTGATTATCCTCGACTTGATGCTTCCAGGTTTGGATGGACTCGAAGTATGTGCCAGAATTCGCCAAAAACCTGGTACTAAAGATCCTTATATTTTGATGCTGACAGCAAGAGGTGAGGAAATTGACCGCGTGATTGGTTTATCTACGGGTGCAGACGATTACCTCGTTAAGCCTTTTAGTCCTAGAGAGTTAGTGGCAAGAGTGCGAGCATTGTTACGGCGGAGTTTGCGCCAAGGAGGACAACATCAAATTCATCGCACGCAACACTTTATCGTAGACGTAGAACAACGCTCCGCTAGTCGTCAAGTGAGTAGCGATCGCGCGGAAGAGTTAGACCTGACAACGTTGGAATTTAATTTACTCAGCACCTTTGTCAGCAATCCTGGTCGAGTGTGGAACCGCACGCAGTTAATCGATAAACTTTGGGGTAGTGACTTTTTTGGGGACGAACGCGTTGTCGATACTCACGTTGCGCGATTGCGAAAAAAAATCGAACCCGACCCTGCAAATCCTACATTTATCAAAACTGTTGTTGGTGTGGGATACAAATTTGAAGACGCCGCAACGTCATAAAAACCATGGCGAAAGTAAATTTACGTAAGCGAAACTTACCACTTGCATCGCGCCTTTTCTTATCACACTTATTGGTAATGATGGTCGCGGTAATGAGCCTTGTGATTATTGGCAAAGTGTCTTCACCGCGCTTTTTTGTTGTCCGCCTCGAAGAACTCGAAGGGACAGGATTTCGGCTACGCTTTGCGCGGACTGAACTGATTCACGGCTTTGAAAGTGCCTGGTTTCGCGGTACAGTTTGGTCAGTTGTCGTCAGTACAACCGCAGCAGGCGGACTCAGCTACTGGGTATCCAAACGGATTATGCAACGACTGACAGAGATGGAACAAATTACCCAAAAATTTGCAGCCGGTCAACTCGATGCACGTCTACCTGCAAGTGATATACCAGAATTGCAACGCTTAGGTGTGAGTTTCAACCGCATGGCGGCGAGTTTGGAAGATGTAGAACAACGGCGACGCGAACTGATTAGCGATTTGACACACGAACTGCGAACGCCCTTAACCGTTGTGCGCGGCTATTTAGAAGAACTTGCAGATGGCGAAGTCGAACCGTCGACCGAAATTTACATGCGCCTAGCAAGAGAAACGCGCCGTTTAGAACGCTTGGTGAACGATTTGCAAGAACTTTCCAAAGCTGAGGCGGGTTACTTACCGATCAATTTACAACCTGTTAATCTTTACCCGCTACTGGAGGCTTTGGTAGAAAAGTTTTCGGATCAGATCTTAGAAGATGGTCCTGTCTTGCGACTCAAGTGTTCGCCTCAGCTACCACCTGTATTAGCAGACATTGACCGTGTCGAGCAAGTTCTTGTGAATTTATTGGGTAATGCAATTCGTTATACGAGTCGAGGCGCGATTACCATTCAGGCTTGGACCCAATCGCGTAAACTATGGATCGCGGTAAGCGACACGGGAATTGGTATTGCCAAACAAAACTTACCGCACGTGTTTGAACGCTTCTGGCGTGCCGATCGCTCGCGCGATCGCCATTCGGGTGGGACTGGCATTGGTTTGGCAATTTCTCGTCGCTTAGTTGAACTTCAAGGCGGTCAAATCTTCGTGGAAAGCGAACTTGGTAAAGGTAGCACTTTTTCCTTTTTCTTGCCTTTAGCTTGATTGAGCGATACAAATCAAAAATACTATGGCAGAGTTCAGCGGTCAAAAATCAAAGTTACAAGCTAGCTTGTTAATTCCTTGCAGTTATTTTGCTTTGGTAGCGATCGCTCATTACTTTCGTAATTCAGGGTTGTGCAAGTGTTAAGGAAGAATCGCTTTACAGCTTAGTGGAGCAAGCTCAATATAGATCGCAATGTGCTGTAGCAAATTGCCAGCGAGTCTATGCCTCACGTTGTTCTAACTATGTTATAGTTTACGCAGCTATCGGTTTTGATGGGGATCAGCCATCAAACGTAAGGGGGAAAGTTCGGTGTAAATCCGGCACTGTCCCGCAACTGTGATGAGAGCATTGTTGCTTTCTTAGTCAGGATGCCCGCCGATGTGTCTCCTATGGAGAGAAGCAAACCTGTCGTTTTTCATCTGCGAGGTACGGATGATGGTCAATGTAGCTTTCAAACAATTCATTGCGCTTAGGGCATTTCTTGAGTTGAGTTTGTAGCGTCCTCATTTGAAATTGCCGTTTTGTAGAAGATTAGCCGTATCCAAGTAATAGCTAGTTTGAAGTCATTCCTTAGAGGTGGCTTTAATTAGTCTTACCTAAAGATCGCTGAACTCTACTGGACAAATTTTCTGTTGCTCTCGATTGGTTCACTTTGCTTGTTTATGGCGAAGATGAGCAGCTTTTGATGACTATTTTTAGCACTATGACGCTACAACCATGACTCTTCAAACAAGACTGCAAACTGCAACCCTAGGCTATCCCCACATTGGTAAAAATCGCGAAGTAAAAAAGGCATTGGAAGCCTTTTGGAGCGGTAAATCCGACGCAGAGACTTTACTGCAAATCGTGCAGGAGGTGGAGTGCAAGAACTGGCAAACTCAATTAGAAGCAGGCATTGCTCGCATCGGTATTGGCGATGCGACACTCTACGATCGCGTCTTGGATTGGAGCATCCGACTAGGCATTATTCCAGAGCGATATCGAACCTTGACAGGACTGGAGCAGTACTTTGCAATGGCACGCGGCAAAGATGGTATTCCAGCGCTCGCAATGACCAAATGGTTTGATACCAACTATCACTATCTGGTGCCCGAAATTACCCAGTCTTTGCAGCCAGCGGATTTCAGTGATTTCCTAGCAACAGTGCATCGCGCTCAAGCATTGTTGGGCGATCGCGCCGTTCCCATTGTCATAGGTCCCATTACCCTGCTGCGGCTCAGTCGGCTGGAGTCAAACCCAGAAAAAATCATCTTTGATTTGCGCGATCGCTATCTCGTCTTACTCCGCGAACTGAAAAATCTGGGTGTAGTCGAGGTTCAAATACACGAACCGGCTTTGGTATTGGGAGACGCTCCCAACTTCAAAGAACTTTATCAGTCAACTTACGATTCTTTCAGTCGAGTCGGCTTGCCGATTCACCTTGTTACCTACTTTGATGATTTAGGAGCGGCGTATCCCTGGGTAATGAAATTGCCAGTGGCTGGCATCAGTTTGGACTTCACCCGCGGTCGCAACCTGGAGTTATTGCAACAGCACGGATTTCCATCGGATAAACAGTTGGGTGTAGGAATTGTCGATGCGCGCAACATTTGGAAGATTCGTCCTGAAGCGGTGTTATCTACGCTAGAAACCATCCAAAGCATCACATTGAACATCCGACTACATCCCTCGTCATCGCTGCAATTTGTTCCCTATGATGCTACGAGAGAAACCAAACTGCCGGAACCACTGCGCAATGTGTTGAGTTTCGCACAACAAAAGCTGGACGAGGTAGCGCTCCTGGCACAAACGCTCGCTGGGGGCGATCCGAGCGACAAATTAGCCGCAGTGCAAATGCATTGGAAAGCCTTTGAGCAATTCAGTCCGGCAAATCCAGCGGTACAAGAGCGGCTGCGCAATCTGACCGTCCAGGATTTGGAACGTGCTGTTCCCTATGAGCAACGCAAAACACTCCAGCCAACGCTACCGCCCTTTCCCACTACCACAATTGGTTCTTTTCCGCAAACCTCAGAGGTACGGCAACTGCGGGTGAAGCTGAAGCGGGGTGAAATTACGCCAGCCGAGTACGAAGCGGCGATCGACGCTGAAATTGCTAAGTGCATCCAAATTCAAGAAGAAGCTGGGCTAGATGTGTTGGTGCATGGCGAATTTGAACGCACTGACATGGTGGAATTCTTTGGACAGCAGCTCTCTGGATTTGCCTTTACCGAACACGGTTGGGTGCAAAGCTATGGCAGTCGCTGTGTACGTCCGCCGATTATTTACGGAGATGTCGCCCGAACCCAACCCATGACCCTTCGGGAGTTTAAGGTAGCGCAATCCCTCACCAATAAAATCGTGAAGGGAATGCTGACTGGACCTGTGACGATGATTAACTGGTCGTTTACCCGTATCGATATTCCTCGCAGCGAACAGGCGATGCAGATTGCTTTGGCACTGCGGGAGGAAGTCGCAGATTTAGAAGCGGCTGGGGCGAAGATGGTGCAGATTGATGAACCCGCTCTGCGGGAGGGATTACCTCTGAAGCCAGAACGCTGGAATGAGTACCTATCCTGGGCAGTCGATGCGTTCCGTTTGGCTGCTGGAGTTGCCAAGCCAGAAACCCAAATTCACACGCATATGTGCTACTCCGAATTCGGCGACATCATTCAGCACATTGAACGTTTGGATGCAGATGTGTTGTCAATCGAGAATAGCCGCAGCAACAATGAAACCCTGTTTGAAATTACCAATGCGGGCTATAAACATCAAGTCGGTAACGGCGTGTACGATGTCCACAGTCCAGCCATACCCAGTACTGAACAGATGGTGCAGCAGCTAAAAATGGGAGTCGCTAATCTACCAAACGAACAAATCTGGGTCAATCCCGATTGCGGTCTCAAAACACGGCGCTGGGAAGAGGTAATCCCGTCGCTGAAAAACATGGTAGAAGCTGCAAAAATCATCAGGGAGGAAGTGAATGCGACCAAGAAATGAACTCTGGCAGGGATGCTCTGGCTACTGGCAGAATTACTTCATCGAGCAGAACTTGCTCCTGCTCGGATATGCTGCTTGGAATGGTTATCTGAATCGCGGACGGGGTATTCTGATTTGTGAGGTGACGGATGTGATTCCTGCTGCCATCGATTGGCAGGTTGAACGAGTTGGGTTTAGTCAGCAGTTTGTCCCGCAGGGTCAAATTGCATCCTATTTACAGGAAACTGAGCTAGAGCAAGCCGTAATTCAGCGCTTGGTGCAAACTATTGCGACCTACGATTTTAACCGTGAAATGGTCATCCTGATTCGGAGCAGTGGAACCATTGATATCAACCTTTTGCAACCAAAGATCGCTCCACTGAGTTGCTATGAACAGGTAAAGCACCGTTGGGCAGAGTTTCAGTCAGACTTTTTACTGCCACCAGGGAGGTCTTGTGTCTGAAACATCTAAAGTAACAAATCAGCTAATAGACTGGCAGCAAGAGTTTATTGCCAAGAATCTACTGGTACTTGGCTACAATGCTTGGGTTGGGTATCTCAATGGCGAGCGGGGTGCTGTTATTTGCAGTATGAATGCGCCAAAGATAGGAGTGACTGGAGAGAGTTGCCAAACTTACTTTGTACAGCGATCGCGTTTGGCAGCATTTCTGAATGCTTGGCTTGCTGCTCCCGACACGGTGATTTTGCGTCACCACTTTATGAACGCGCATATTCTGGAAGCCGTGGATACATACAATCCCGCCACAGAGTTAGTGTTTCTTTTGGAATCGTTCAATCAAGTAACATTCTTCTACCTGAAAAATCTCCCGATGACGCCGCCTCAGTGTTACGAGCAGGTCTGCAAAAGCTGGGAAGAATTTCAGCCTACTGGTAGCTTGCGATCGAAGCCGAGTCATTAGTGAGTCTATGAGTGAATGGTACGCGCCTGATAAAGGCGCAAGAGGTGTTGGCACGTGCAGTCTGTGGCATTTGCTGCACCCAACAAACTCACCTTTCTCTTGAGTCAACTTTCCCCGCTCGCGGAAAATTCATGTAGTCTTGCCACTTTTGTCCACTCACTCTTAACAAAAGCCGAGGTCGTGCGATCGCAGCATAATTAAGGCTTTCTATGACGTTCGCGTCCGGTAGGGCATGGGATCTTCTAATCCCAACTCGGCAAAAGCCGCGAGACGCAATCGACAAGCATCGCAAACCCCACACGCGATCGCACCTCCTGCATAGCAAGACCAAGTTTTTTCCCAAGGAACACCTAGCTGATTGCCTAATTGAATAATTTCTGTTTTCTTCAAGTTAATCAATGGTGTCTCGATCGTTATCGGTTGTCCTTCGCGTCCTTGCTTCGTACCGAGGCGAAACACCTCCTGCATCGCTTGAATATAGTCGGGACGACAATCAGGATATCCAGAGTAATCAAGCGCGTTCACGCCGATGTAAACGCGCTGTGCTGCGATCGTTTCGGCATAAGCTAAAGCAAAGCTTAAAAAAATTGTATTGCGCGCTGGAACATATGTCACAGGCACATTTTGAGCCATCTCTGACACCGCGCGATTGCTTGGTAATTCAATACTGGTATCCGTTAATGCTGAACCACCCCACGACCGCAGATCGAAATCGATCACTTTGTGAACGAGAACTTGCGTCGATTGCGCGATCGCGATCGCTGCTTTTAACTCGCGCTGATGTCGCTGTTGATAATCAAACGAAATTGCATAGCACTTGTAACCATCAGCCACTGCTTGGTACAGTACCGTAGAAGAATCTAATCCCCCAGACAATAAAATGACGGCTTTCATCAACCAACCTCTCAACTCAATAATCTTGTTTATTTCTCATTTTCCTGACCCCTGACCTCTGACCCTCGATCTTTTAACATAGGGACAGGTAAGAAACTGACACATGATGCCAACGCTGCGCACATCAGCAAAATCACAATGAGTGAAGCTTAGCTTGGTGATAAACGTGACAATCATCGGAACATATAAGTAATTTTGAAATTCTTCATAAATAGAGTCACTATGCTACCATCTGGATGATTTAAGAACTTTAATCCAGTTAGGATTGCGTATTGGCGCTGTTACAGATGCGTCTTTACATTTTGGTGGTGGAGGAGAAGACAGAGGAGTGCAAAGCATGACAGTGGGACAACCCATCCCTCATTTACAGCGCAATCAACCGCAACCAATCCGTGTTGGCGTGATTGGAGTAGGCAACATGGGACAACACCATACCCGTGTTCTGAGTTTACTCAAAGATGTAGAACTCGTTGGTGTTGCCGATATCAACGTCGAGCGGGGACTAGATATTGCTAGCAAGTACCGCATCCGTTTTTTTGAAGACTATCGCGATCTGCTGCCGCATGTCGAGGCAGTTTGCATTGCTGTTCCCACCCGCTTGCATCACGCTGTCGGGATGACCTGTCTCCAGGCGGGAATTCATGTTTTGATCGAAAAGCCCATCGCTGCTAGTATCGCTGAAGCTGAATCTTTAGTGAATGCCGCAGCCGAATCACAGTGTATTTTACAAGTCGGTCATATTGAGCGCTTTAATCCTGCATTCCAAGAACTCAGCAAAGTCCTGAAAACAGAGGAATTGCTGGCTTTAGAAGCGCATCGCATGAGTCCTTATTCGCAACGCGCCAACGATGTTTCGGTAGTTTTAGATTTAATGATTCATGACATCGACTTACTACTTGAGTTAGCTGGCGCACCGATCGTTAAGTTAACTGCCAGTGGTAGCCGCGCGGCGGGTTCTGGTTACTTAGACTATGTGACTGCGATTCTTGGCTTCGCGAACGGCATTGTCGCAACACTCACCGCGAGTAAAGTTACCCATCGCAAAATTCGGCGAATTGCAGCGCATTGTAAAAACTCGCTGACAGAAGCAGATTTTCTGAATAACGAAATTTTGATTCACCGTCAGACAACCGCTAACTATATGACAGATTACGGTCAAGTACTTTATCGTCAAGATGGTTTGATTGAGAAAGTTTACACGAGTAATATCGAACCCTTACACGCCGAATTAGAACACTTTGTCTCGTGCGTGCGTGGCGGCAATCAACCTTCAGTAGGCGGCGAACAAGCACTCAAAGCTTTGCGTTTAGCGAGTTCAATTGAACAGATGGCTTTAGATGGAAAAGCTTGGAAAGAAGAGGTAGACCTTTATCAACGTAATGGTTCTGCTGTCGCTATTTAAGCAATATATCTATTGCGCAAGCCCAATTCTGATCCCAGATGAGGGCTTTTTCTTTATTGTCAAGATAACTAGGAAATGACAGCGGCTAAGAATCATTGCCGTTACTCTCTTTTAATTCCCTAACCGCTGACCCCTTCTTCTCTAGCATAAAAAAGATTCTTTTAACCATAAGTTTTACAAACTAGCGAGTAAAAATATTAAAATCGAAAACGAATAAGATCGGAATTTTGACGCTAGAGGAGAGCATGTATGTCTGACTTAGACCGTGGCATCATGAAGTTTAAGGGAGCCGACTCCCCAAAAGCTGTTGCGATTTCAACAATGCTAATCTTAGGTTCAATTGTGGTTCTCATTTTATGGGCGCTGCAAGTAGCCTATACTCAGTAGCTCGTCAGTGAAAAGTAGGTAATTCGAGAAGTCGGGGAGTCAGTAAAAAATTAAGCAATAAACACTTTGCGCTCGCGTCGCAAAGAATTTCAGTATCAATCTTTTTCTTTTCTACATCCAAATTGTATACAAAACTCTACGTTCTGATACCTGACCTCTTTTTTGCAATGCACCGCGATAGTACTTTAAAGTAAAACGCAAATCATTAGAATAATCTGCCACAATTGCGTTAATCTAACTAATCAGAAGTCCCTCAACCCTAGTTTCTCACTCTAAAATGCTGCAAGTCTGGGGTGCGATCGCGATTTTTTTGATCTGTCCCCTCATTGGTGGATTGCCATTAATTGCCTGGATAACATCGGCGCTGACGCGGCGCAACCTAGCAAATATCGGCACAGGAAATATCAGTGTCTCTGCAGCTTTTTATCACGGCGGTAAACTTGCAGGTATTCTTGCGGTTTTATCTGAAGCTTTCAAAGGCATTGCGGCGGTGCTGCTAGCGCGAGCGTTCTTTCCCCAAGCGCCAGAGTGGGAGTTAATCGCCTTAATCGCCCTGGTAATGGGACGTTATTGGATAGCTAAAGGTGCGGGAACGACAAATGTTGTTTGGGGCTTTCTCGTTCACGATCCTGTTGTTGCAGGTTTAGTATTTCTTATTGGGGGAATTAGTTTTACTGTCTTACGCGAACGGCAATTAGGCAAATTTGGCATTTTGATCTTATTTCCGTTGCTCACTGCGTTGCTGCGCCCCCACGACTCAGCCCGCATTATCGCGGCGATCGCGCTGGCGGTTTTACTAGGATGGATTTATCAAAAAATTCCTGATGATTTAAACTTAACAGCAGATGCAGGACATGCGGAGTCGCAAAAAGTGTTTCGCTTTTTTCGTGGCGATAAGGCCATAGTTTCCTTAAGTGAAGAATTGACAGCGGCTCAAGTCGGGCAAAAAGCTGCTACGCTATCGCAATTACTCCGCTGGGGCTACCCAGTCCCCAAGGGTTGGGTACTTCCTCCTGGGGACGATTCAGAACCTTTAGTCAATTATCTGCCAACTTCGGAAAAGTCTCCTTTGGTTGTTCGTTCTTCCGCGATCGGTGAAGATTCGCAGCAAGCCTCAGCCGCAGGACAATATAAAACGGTCTTAGGCGTAACAAGTCAAGCACAATTACGACAAGCGATCGCCTCGGTTTTAGCTTCCTACGACAATCCAGCCGCAATCGAGTATCGTAAAGGGCGCGGTTTGCCAGAAGCAGCAATGGCGGTACTCATTCAAACACAGGTAGAAGGTGTCTTTTCGGGAGTGGCATTTAGCCGCGATCCGATGATGCAGCAAGGCGATGCTGTAGTCATTGAGGCTTTACCAGGAAATGCGAGCAAAGTCGTTTCTGGACAAGTGACACCAGAGCAATATCGCGTTACTGTGTCACAAGCTGACTTAGAACACAGCCAAAACTGGGTTTTACCGGAAAATATCACACTACCTGTTGAAGGCGAAGGTGACATTCCTCCGCGCCTAATTCAACAAGTTGCTTTTTTAGCCCGACATTTAGAATCTCGCTATCACGGTATTCCGCAAGATATTGAGTGGAGTTATGATGGCAAAACTTTGTGGTTGTTACAAGCACGCCCGATTACAACGCTACTTCCAATTTGGACGCGAAAGATCGCTGCGGAAGTTATTCCTGGATTAATTCGTCCGCTCACTTGGTCGATTAATCGTCCTTTGACTTGTGGGGTCTGGGGAGAAATTTTCACGATCGTTTTAGGAAGTCGCGCGCGGGGTTTAGATTTTAATCAAACTGCAACACTACATTACTCGCGGGCTTATTTTAATGCCTCTTTGCTAGGGCGGATTTTTTTACGCATGGGTTTACCGCCGGAGAGTTTGGAGTTTTTGACGCGGGGTGCAAAGTTTAGTAAGCCTCCGTTACGCTCGACGCTACGCAATACCCCAGGTTTATTGCGGTTACTCAATCGCGAGTTGAATTTAGTTAGAGATTTTCATAGAGACGATCGCCAACACTTTCAGCCAGCATTAGCTGCGTTGCATGACTTGGGCAATCGCGATCCAGCGCAACTCCTAGCACAAATCGACTCGATTTTAGTGTTGTTGAAAAGGGCGACTTATTACAGTATTTTGGCACCTTTGAGTGCCGCTTTACGGCAGGTGATTTTTAGGACGAAAGATACAGAGATTGATAACAGTCTGACTCCTGAAGTTGCGGCGCTGCGATCGCTTGCCCAACTTGCGAATGATGCGCGTCGCGTTTTACCTACGTCGCTAGAATCTACAAAATCAGTGTTTGCACAGTTGGCGGCAACAGATCGCGGTAGGGAAATTCTACAACGGTTTGACGAATTGTTGGCGCGTTATGGCTATCTCAGTGAAGTGGGGACTGATATTGCAATTCCAACTTGGCGGGAGCAACCGGAGTATGTGCGCAAGTTGTTTGTGCAGTTTGTGGAAAATGAGGATTTAGAAAGGAACGAACCACAAAGACGCAAAGGAAAGAAAGGTTTGGTGCAAGCGCGTGTTGATTTGAAGGGGAGGGTAACGGAGGTTTATAGTCAGTTGTTGGCGCATTTGCGTTGGCGGTTTGTGGCGTTGGAGCAAGTTTGGATTGCGTCAGGATTGTTGGAATCTCAGGGGGATATTTTCTTTTTGGAATTTGAGGAAGTGCGACAGGCGATCGCGGGTACTGACTCTCAGAAGTTAAGTTCACAGTTGAAGGATTTAGTAGCACAGCGGCGATCGCAGTTGGAAAAAGACCGTGATTTAGATGCGCCTTTTCTCGTTTATGGCAAATTTCCCCCCGCCCCTTTAGCTTCTTCTGCTTCCTCTACACCTCTACTAAAGGGTATTGGTGCTAGTCCTGGTAGGGTAACAGGATGTGTTAAGGTGTTACGCAATTTGCAAGGAGCTGCTGCGCTTGACCGCGAGACAATTCTGGTAGTACCTTATACCGACTCAGGCTGGGCACCACTGTTGGCGAGAGCGGGTGGGTTAATTGCGGAAGTAGGAGGACGTCTTTCTCATGGCGCTATTGTGGCGCGCGAGTACGGATTACCCGCTGTTATGGATATTCATAATGCGACGGTTATTCTAAAAGATGGGCAAAAAGTAGAAATCGATGGTCAGCTAGGAACCGTGCAAATTCTTTCCGATTAAATTTAGCAAACATCTACCATAAATATGACCCGTCGCGCATTGCTACTCGTCAATCGTCACGCGCGTCAAGGACGCAATCTTACATACGCGATCGCGCAATTAGAAAACTTAGGGATAGAGTTGATTCCAGAAATAACTGAAGATGCGCGATATTTGCCAGAAATTATCCGCAGCTATCAAAATAAGGTTGATTTAGCGATCGTGGGTGGTGGCGATGGAACTTTGAATGCTGTCGTTGATAGTTTGGTCAATTCTCAGTTACCTTTAGGGATTTTGCCCTTGGGAACCGCTAACGACCTAGCTCGCACGCTGGGAATTTCGAATCTCGCCATAGCTTGCCAAGTGATTGCTCGTGGTAATGTTCAATACATTGATTTAGGCTGGGTTAATGGCAAGTATTTTTTTAATGTTGCAAGTCTGGGACTAAGCGTACAAATTACCCAAAAGCTGACAAAAGAAGCCAAGCGCCGCTGGGGAGTTTTGGCCTATGCTATAACGGCAATTGAAGCAATGTGGCAAGCGCATCCATTTTACGCAGAAATTCGGCGCAATGGACAGACAATTCGCGTGAAAACAGTTCAAATTGCGGTTGGCAACGGTCGTTACTACGGAGGTGGCATGGCGATTGTACACGATGCCAAGATTAATGACCAAAGGTTAGATGTATATAGCTTAGAAATCCAGCACTGGTGGCAGATATTAACTTTATTTCCAGCACTGCGAAGCGGAAAGTATACAACATTATCGGGTGTTCGAGCTTTTCACGGTCAGGAAATTGAAGTATATACGCGCAAACCACTGCCAATAAATACTGATGGAGAAATTACAACCTATACACCTGCGCATTTTCGTGTTATTCCTCATGCTTTAGCAGTTTTGACGCCTTAGCTGTTTTAATAAAGACAACACCCGATGCTTAGATTTTCTCAGGATATTAAACTACTGCTAGAAAAGCTAGCTTCTCAACCGTTAACAATTGGTGAGATCCTCGCCGAAACATCGGAAAGGGGTTTTAGTTTGGTCATTGCGTTGCTCGTTTTGCCTTTTTTGTTTCCAATGCCACCAGGGTTCACAGGACCGTTGGGTTCAGGGTGTTTGTTACTTTCGCTACAAATGGCTGTAGGACGGCGATCGCCTTGGTTACCTAAAAAAGTGGCGCAATTTCGATTTTCCCGCCATTTTACTGTACAAATTCTCCAAAATTTAAGACGTGTCACGCGCGTAGTTGAAAAAATTGCGCGTCCTCGCTGGACAGCCCTTGCCGAAAGTCGTATTACTTGGCAACTTAATGGGTTGTGTATTTCTTGGCTAACAATATTATTAATTTCTCCAATTCCCTTCACTAACCCGATTCCGACGGTAGGAATCTTGCTATTTGCTGTGGCTACCCTAGAATCAGACGGTTTATTAATGTGTGTTAGTTATGTGCTGACAGCTTTGATTACTTTGATAGTCGTATCCATTGGTTACACGCTTTGGCAAGCTCCCAATTTTTTGCCGAGTATCTTTTGAGTCGTTTGTCAGGGAGAAACTCCGAGAGGGTGAGCCCCCCAAATCCCCCATCAATTGGAGGATTTTGAAATTTTTGAAATAATTCTATCGAGGAGACTACCCGCTTAATCGGTAATACGCAAGCAGTAGCTTTTTACTCTCGGAGTCAATTGGATGAACGCAGTCGTGCTCTTACCGCGTTTCTTGTCGCTTGTCAACAATTTTTACATTGGGTTCAGCAGTTGTGCTGTTGACAGTACGTTCATTACGAACTTCGCTGCTTGTATATTGTGGAGTACTTTGCTCGACGGTTTCGACTTGCGTTGGAGTAGCTTTAGTGCGGCTTTGGTCAGCATGCATATCGTATACTGCCCATTGATTAATACCTCGACTACTTAAAACTGAGCCAGCACGGTCAATGTCTGCTGCAGTACCTTCTACGAAGACTAAGTAGTCGCCTTGCGAGACGCGATCGCTATAGACTTGTGCTTCTTCTTCAGGAATTCCTAATCCCGTTAGCGCTCCTACAATACTTCCTGCTGCTGCACCAATACCAGCACCAGCCAAGGTTGTAGCAATTGTTCCACCCGCAAGAAAAGGTCCTACTCCAGGAATGAGTAAGGCTTCCAAACCTACTAATAAACCGCCGGCACCTCCTAGAACAGTACCGGTAGTTGCACCAATACCTGCACCTTCTTGTGCCTCGTTGTCACCCCGTCGATTTACTTGGTCGCGATCTTGTACATCTACCCCTGCAACCTGCTCGTCGCGGTTTGTGTCTTTAGCCAAAACTGAAACTTTATCCATAGAGAAACCAGAATCTCTCAAGGCATTGAGAGCTGATTCTGCCTCTGTCCGGCTGGAAAATGTACCAACTGCACGCTTAAGTTGAGTTGCCATTATTCCCTCCATACTTAACTACAAAAGTACTAATGCATAAAGCACCAATACTTACTGATTTCCTAGTCTCTCTAATCGAACCAGTTACTTCATCGGTCTGTGGTTTTACATTAGGTAGCTACACATATCTATCAGAAGAGGGGGTCAGTATTACTTGATACTCCCTAAACGATAGAAGGTTATCCTCTTGCTTCTATTACTGTGGTAACTAAAGTACGAGTAAGGCGATCGTGACTCGATTCTTAAACGCCTACACTAGTTCGTTGGAACCGAGCGCGTGGTTTAAATTTGTAAGCTGTTACTCTCTATCAGCAAAATTAAATGGACGTAACTGGACTCGAACCAGTGACCTCTACGATGTCAACGTAGCGCTCTAACCAACTGAGCTATACGTCCTTTGGATTATCAAGTGTAACACAACCTCTGCTTTATAGTAAAGACTATCAAAAAAATATTCTTCTTGATTTGTTTGTCTTTCAAGTTTTCACTTGTAGAGTAGAAAAAACTGAGAGATATGAAGAGGCTTTATTACTTCAAATCTTAAAAAAAACTAACTATAGCTTCAGCGATCTTGAAAAGCTATAAACTACGCATTTAACTGTATATTATAATTGCCATAAACAAGGAACTACTGAGCACTTATAATGTCAACTTTATCCAAAGATTTACAACAAGAACAAGCAATAATTTTTCTACATCTACCGAAAGCTGCGGGCAGCACGCTACACCGTATAATAGAGCGGCAGTATCCAGCTAATGTTATTTACTCTATTGACGGCTTAAAGGTAGCTGAATCGATCGAGGAATTTAAGAACTTACCAATAGCACGCAGACAAGAAATCAAAATGTTGAAGGGGCATATGAATTTTGGATTACATGAATATTTACCTCGCCCATCAACTTACATCACAATGCTACGCGAACCAGTAGAAAGAGTAATTTCACTGTATTACTATATAATACGCAACCCTAAACATTGGTTACATGCTGAGGTAAAAGGAAAAAATTTAAGTCTACAAGAGTACGTTAGCAGTGGCATAGCTACAGCAGCTAATAATGGTCAAACCAGATTGATAGCAGCGGTAGATGAATCGAAAGTCGGCTTCGATCAAATGTCTGAAGAACATTTAGCCATTGCTAAACAACGATTACAAGATTATTTTACAGTTGTAGGAATCACTGAAAAATTTGATGAAACACTAATTTTACTAAAAAATAAATTTGGTTGGAAAATGCCACTATACGTTAAAGAAAATGTAACCAAGAATCGGCAATCTAAAGCAAGTGTTCCACCACAAACTCTTGAAACTGTAGAGTATTATAATCAGCTAGATATTCAACTCTACCAGTACGCAAAACAGCTATTTGAACAGCAAATTTCTCAAAATTTAGACATTTTTGAAAGAGAATTTAAGTCTTTCAAGCTAATAAATCAGCAGTATGGAAACGTGTATCCTATCTATAAATATATTGCTCGTAAATTAAATGTTTTTAAGAAATAAAGTTCGAGTTTATGTAGCGGCATGGCATTAAGGTTTTGAATAACTGTTATATAAAGCCTTGATTTATTTTCTCAAAACAACTACGGGGCAGTGTGCAAATCGAACGACTCGCTCAGCAACAGAACCTAGAAAGAAACGACTCAGACCAGTACGTCCGTGAGATGGTATAACTATCAAATCAGCGTTGATTTCTTGAGCGTAATCAATAATTTTAGAACTAGGATCGCCAACTAAAACGCTAATTTGAACTCCTTGAAACTCTGAATCTTTAAGGCGTTCTCGTAGTGCTTCTTGAACGTGTTTTTTACGTGTTTCGTCATCTATTGCTTCCCACACAACTCCTGGCTCAGCAGGATGGAGATGAGAAAGAACATGTAATACATACAGTTGAGAGGAATCTTTGACAAATTCTCGTGCAGGCTTTAGTGCGGCAAACGATTCTTCTGAAAAATCGATTGGGACTAAAACACGATTTCTTTGTAACCAACTCATAACATTTTCCTTAGCAGCGTCGCGCTTGTTAAGTTGGTAGGTAATCGGTAATGAGTGAATACTCTTTAAATGAGCAATTACGAGCTACTAATTACCTACCGTTGATTATTTATATTTGGGCACTCATTGACTTGTAACTACTTGCTTGGATCGATTATCTATAAACTGGCATTTGTCCAGTATTTAATCGTTTCATATAGCTTTCTAAATCCGCTGCTACTTTCCCAGATAATAAATAGCAACCCAAGATATTAGGAAAAGCCATAGCCAAAATCATCATATCACTGAAGTCAAGAACCGCGCCTAGGTTAACAACAGAACCAACGAAGACAAAAATGACGAAGATGACTTTGTAAATCATTGTAGAGCGATCGCCAAACAAGTAAGCCCAACAACGTTCGCCGTAGTAACTCCAAGAAATCATTGTTGAGAAGGCAAACAAAAATACTGCAAGTGACAGAATTACTGGAAACCAACTGATGACTGAGGCAAATGCCGTATTTGTTAGCTGTACCCCACTATCATTTTGATCGGTGTATACACCAGTAATGATCACAACCAGCGCTGTCATGTTGCAAATGACTACAGTGTCAATGAATGGTTCTAACAAAGCAACAATTCCTTCACGAATCGGCTCTTCTGTACGGGCTGCGGAATGGGCGATCGCTGCTGAACCGACACCAGCTTCATTAGAAAAAGAGGCGCGTCTAAACCCTTGGACGAGTACTCCTATGAATCCCCCTGTCACGGCTTGCGGCACAAACGCTTCGCTCACAATTGTGGCAAACGCGCCAGGTACCTGCGGTAAATTAGTCAAGATAATCCACAGCGCCGCTAAAACATAAATTAAGCACATCGCGGGAACAAGCTTCTCTGCAACTCCACCGATGCGACGAATACCACCAATAATCACTAAAGCGACCATGGCGCCTAAAATGAGTCCATAAAGCCAGCTGCGTCCCACAAATAAGGGAACCACTCCAGCGATCGCCGAGTAAGATTGGTTGGCTTGAAACATATTTCCGCCACCAAACGAGCCGCCAATGCATAACACTGCAAACAAGCCAGCTAGCAACTTTCCTAGAGGGCGCAATCCGAGTTCTCCTAGACCGCGTGCGAGATACCGCATTGGACCGCCGGAAACTGTACCATCAGGCGATACTAAGCGATATTTTTGACCAAGCGTACACTCGACAAATTTACTAGACATTCCTAGTAATCCAGCAATCGTCATCCAAAACATGGCACCAGGACCGCCCAATTGAATCGCGATCGCCACCCCTGCAATATTTCCTAATCCTACCGTTGCTGAAAGCGCTGCCGATAAAGCTTGAAAGTGAGTGACTTCTCCAGTTTCTGCCGGATTATCGTAATGTCCCTGAACAACAGAGATTGCGTGACCAAAAGCCCGAAAATTGACAAATTTCATGCGCAGTGTAAAAAAGACTGCGCCGACAATTAACCACAAGACAATGAACGGTAGACCTGCAACACTGAAAAACAGTACCTGCGATAGTGCATCTACCAACCTTGAAAAAACCGCATCAATTCCAGCAAGAAATCCATTGTCCGCCGCCGTTGTTTCTTCGGCTGCTAAAGCCGTTCCTGATATAACCAGCAGTAAGACTACTGGAAATATGGGAGATTTTCGCAGCACCCTCTTAAGCGAATATTTTCTCATCAGATACTATTGCAATCACAAGATACAGAATGTCAAACAAACTATAAATTTATTTGATAATAAAACTGTTAACAAGGAAACATTTTGTTGCGTTTTGAACAAAATCTTCTTGGGTATGTATTCCTTACGAGATAAACTGCTTTTTTTTGTAAAAATTAGCATAGAGTTAAGTATTGTTAAGAGATTTAAAATTTTTGGTAAAGTACATGACAACGGCATTGATTACAGGTGCTTCTGCGGGGATTGGGGCGGCTTTCGCGCGAGAACTTGCTGCACGCCGGACAAACTTAGTGCTAGTTGCGCGATCGCAAGCGAAACTCGAACAACTTGCAACGCAACTCCAGGCGCAATACCAAGTTCAAGTAGAGATTATCCCTCAAGACTTAACTGCACCACAAGCGGCGCTAACCGTATTCAATACTATCAATAGTAAAGGTGTCACGATCGACTTATTAATTAACAACGCTGGCTTTGGCGAATACGGTGACTTTATCGAACTCGATCGCGAAACACAGTTAAATATGATACAGCTAAACATTCTGACGCTTGTAGATTTAACGCATTTATTTTTATCACAGATGCGGCAACGCGGTTCAGGTAATATTATTAATATGTCTTCGGTTGCAGCATTTCAATCTATGCCTTACTTTAGCGTCTATGCGGCAACCAAGTCATTTATCCTCAGTTTTAGTGAAGCTTTGTGGGCAGAAAATCGTAAATACGGTGTTCGCGTGATTGCTGTTTGCCCAGGACCAACCGATACGAACTTTTTTAAAGATGCAGAATTTCCGCCCATTTTAGTCAATATTGCCGAAAAAAACTATACTTCTACAAAGGCGGTCGTCTGCGAAGCTTTAGCAGCCTTAGAAAAAGAGCATCCTGTGATTGTTCCTGGCGATTTACGAAATCAGTTCTTGGCAAACATCCCGCGATTTTTACCAAGAGAAGCGATTACAAGTTTTTGGAAAACAGTTTTAGGTAGTAGAAAGTAAAACGTTAATTGCATTAACTGCACGCTTATATAAAGTCTTTTCCATTACCTATTACCAATTACCCCTTACTCAAAAATTTTAGTTATACATACCGAGTTAACTGCACGCGGTAACGTTCCTTTTTAGTAACAGCAACTTCACCTACTTCTAAGCGTCCTTTACCGCGAATTGCGATTAAATCTCCTGGTTTAACTGGCGTGCTAGCTTGAGTAACTTCTTTCCAATTGACACGCACGTCGCCAGCATCGATCAGATCAGCCATTTTACTGCGAGAAGTACCAAAGCCAGCAGAAGCGATCGCATCTAATCTTAAAGAAGCTTCAACTGTTGTCAGTTCTTTCTTCTTAGGTTCGCGAATCTTGAGTTCACTTAACTCAATGCGTTGTGTTTTTACTGGAACCGAACGAACTTGCTGAAGATTCATTTCTAAAAATTCAACAAGTTCAGGAACTACAATTGCTTGTGCGCCGCGTTCGCCCAACACAATAATGTCACCTATTTTCTCGCGAACAATACCTGTACCCAGCATTGCGCCCAAAAAATCGCGATGCGTTGCGGTATCAAACAGAAAATTTCCAGAAATATCGAGGGCTGCGACAGCGACGCGCGACACGTCCAGAGGTATTTCAGCACGCGCGATCGCTAGACGTTGCCTTTCTGCTTGTGGATACCCACCCCAAGCGAGCGTTTGTAACTCAGTTAAACGGCTAAAAACCTGTTGCGTTTCTGCTAATTCTGGAGGAGACAAAAAATCAGTCAACACAACTTCCCAAGTTTTAATCGCCTGTTGTGCTTGATCGATGACCCGCGCCACAATATCTCGGTTTTCAACGCCCTTTAAAAGTTCTTCTCTCGGTAACATTCCAAATATATTTGATGTCTTAAATTAATTAAGGATGTACTCGCTTCATCTCAGTCAGTCCTCGTTTGACGATCCGCGTGTTTAGAGTGGTTCGTTAAAACACTTGCCACATCACACTCCTGCAGGATCGACATAGCCTTGCAGATTCTCTGGCTCAAACTGACGCAAAACCCGCGTTGCTTGACGAGTTAAACTTTCTGAACCGCGAACCACAATTAAATACTTACCTGCCTCTAAGCGATTGCGATAAGGTAAAGCGTCACCACTACCAAAAGCTACACCGGCTGCACCGCCAACAAAAAAGCTTCCCATATAACCAGCAGCAGCCCCTAATAACCCACCAATTAACTGATTACCAATTTCTCCAGCCCAAGGAAAAGTATTCAATCCTGTCAGCAAATTAAAAGCGACTCCTGCAACAAAGCCAAAGGGTACAAGCCACAGCATCATAATTCGCGATTGCTTTTTAGCCTGCTCTTTAGGGTCAATCAACCCAAACTCGTCAGCACTCTTGTATCCTTTCCCTAGAATACTGACTTTATCTGTGGGAATGCCTTCTTTTTCAAGTGCTAGGTAAGCAGCTTCAGCTTGGATGCGATCTGGTAATACAGCAACAAGGTAATTCATCTTCGCAAGTTTTGTTGATCGACAATTGTGCTTGACCGCCTTTATGCGGTGAACGCCCCTCCACCAAAGTTAACCTTGGCGAACCGTTCACTTGAGCAAATCTCTATTCTTAATGTACCAGTGGTAAGCCTGCAGCGGGTTTTGTCATAATCTATGATTTACCTTACGCCACCGGATTTGTCGGTATATTAATAAAGGTATAGCCCAAGTGCAGAAATTATTTTATTAAATGTTCTGGCTGGGACGCCTTTACAGTTAAAATAACCTACTGCGGAAGCAACTGCGCTGCAGCATAGGAAGTTTTTTCAAACTTACAGATTGCCTACAGTTGTGTAAATGATAACAATTGCTGCTTGAGAGCATTTTGCTATCATAAATCGCGTTTTTCCTACCCAGTTTTGCTTGCTAATTGTTGCTGATTATGGCTAAAGTTCTCGTCTCCGATCCGATTGACCAGGCAGGAATTGATATTCTGTCTCAAGTTGCTACCGTTGACATCAAAGTGGGACTATCGCCAGAAGAACTGGCGCAGATTATACCAGAATACGACGCGTTAATGATTCGCTCTGGCAGCCGCGTAACTCAAGAAATTATCGAAGCAGGAACGCAGTTAAAAATTATTGGTAGAGCAGGTGTTGGAGTCGATAACGTAGACGTTAATGCTGCTACGCGCAAGGGAATTGTTGTTGTCAACTCGCCCGAAGGTAATACGATCGCCGCTGCCGAACACGCGTTAGCGATGATGCTGGCGTTATCGCGCTATATTCCTGATGCAAATGCTTCAGTCAAAAGTGGCAAATGGGATCGTAAAAGTTTTATTGGAGCAGAAGTTTACAAAAAGACGCTGGGGATCGTTGGTTTAGGGAAAATTGGCTCGCACGTAGCTACTGCGGCGAAAGCTATGGGGATGAAGTTGTTAGCATACGATCCTTTCATTTCTACAGAAAGAGCCGATCAATTAGGGTGTCGCTTGGTAGACATGGATGTTCTACTGCAAGAAGCTGACTATATTACCTTGCACATCCCCAAGACACCAGAAACAACGCACTTAATCGACGCCGCAGCGATCGCTAAAATGAAACCAAATGCGCGTATCATCAACTGTTCGCGTGGGGGAATTATCGATGAAACCGCACTGTATAACGCGCTCAAAGAAGGTAAAATTGCTGGCGCAGCACTTGACGTTTACGAAACTGAACCGTTAGGCGATTCTCCTTTAAAGACACTAGGCAAACAAGTTATCCTCACACCTCACTTGGGAGCATCTACTACCGAAGCACAAGTGAATGTGGCGATCGATGTTGCTGAACAAATTCGCGACGTTTTGCTCGGATTACCCGCGCGTTCTGCAGTCAATATTCCTGGACTTGGTCCTGATATCCTTGAAGAACTCCGTCCTTATATGCAGCTTGCAGAAACCTTGGGCAACTTGGTAGGACAGTTGGCAGGAGGTAGAGTAGAACAACTAGTTGTTAAATTGCAAGGCGAACTCGCAACGAACAAAAGTCAGCCTATCGTCGTCGCTGCACTCAAAGGATTACTTTCGCAAGCGCTACGCGAACGCGTTAATTACGTAAATGCTTCAATTGAAGCCAAAGAAAGAGGAATTCGTGTCATTGAAACGCGAGATGCATCTGTGCGCGACTACGCAGGTTCGTTGCATTTAGAAGCCAAAGGTTCTTTGGGCGATCATTCCGTGACAGGTGCATTGCTTGGTGACAGCGAAATTCGCATTACAGACATTGATGACTTTCCCGTCAACGTTCCCCCAAGTCAACATATGCTATTTACGCTGCATCGCGATATGCCAGGCATTATTGGTAAAATCGGTTCGCTTCTGGGTAGTTTTAATGTGAATATTGCGAGTATGCAGGTAGGGCGTAAAATTGTGCGCGGTGATGCTGTTATGGTTTTGAGTCTTGACGATCCGCTACCCGAAGGCATTTTAGACGAGATAACCAAAGTATCAGGCATTCGCGATGCTTATACTGTGACATTGTAGGAGAAAACAGTGAAGTAGGTAGGCATACTTTTAGGTTGGGTAATGGGTAATGGGTAATAGGTATTCTTTCCAATTAACCAACAACCAGTTACTAGCCTTTCTTTTACGCTTATATTCGCCCACTTAACTTAATCGTTAATGGCTATGGCTAATACCTGGTGTGAATTGCAGATTCTTTGCGATCCTGTGCTAGAGGAAATTGCTTGCTGGCAGCTAGAGCAATTTGGCGTTCGGGGGATGGCGAGTGAAAAAAAAGGAGATCTTCGCCTGATTCGTGCATATTTACTATCCCAAGAGGCGCAAGCAGTCGATTTAGCAGCACTGTGGCAAAAATTAAGTGAAAATGCTCTGTCAATGGATTTACCTGCACCAGAGATACATCAGCAACTGCTTGACGAAGAAGATTGGGCAAATAGTTGGAAACAATATTGGCATCCTCAGGAAATTGGCGATCGCTTTTTGATTAATCCCGCCTGGCTACCAACACCACGTACTGAGCGTATCATCATACGTCTCGACCCTGGTGTTGCTTTTGGCACAGGCAATCATCAGACAACGCAATTGTGTCTTGAGGCACTCGAAGGTCAAATTCAGCCTAATACGGTTATCGCAGATGTTGGCTGTGGCTCTGGGATTTTGTCAATCGCAGCATTACTTCTAGGCGCAAGTCAAGTTTATGCAGTTGATGTTGACCCCCTTGCGGTACAATCTACCGTCAGTAATCGCGAACTCAATGCAATCCCACCAGAACGCTTAATCGTTGAACAAGGCAGCGTTGAGCGGCTGGTATCATTTGGACCAGCACCAGTAGACGGCATTGTTTGTAACATTTTGGCAGAGGTAATTATCCAGTTAATTCCGCAATGGAATGCGATCGCGCACGCATCAACGTGGGGTATTCTTAGCGGAATTCTGATGAGCCAAGCCGACGCTGTTAGTAATACTTTAACTCAGTATGGCTGGCGCGTGACTAGCCAATTGCAAAAACAAGACTGGTGCTGTCTTAAAGTGAGCCGCGTTTAACAACAAACCCCTTACAGCAAAGTCTGTAGTTTCTGAATCAACGCATCGGCAGGCATCACACCTTCAATGCGCTCTACCGGTTGACCGTGTTTAAAAAGTATTAATGTTGGTAAGGCTTGAACTTGATGCTGACTAGCGATTTCAGGATACTTCTCAGTGTCAATTTTCACAACACGCAGTCGCTGCTGAAACTGAGCATTGACTCGTTCTAGAATTGCTGCCATCATCTGACAAGGACCGCACCAGTCTGCATAGAAATCGACTAAGACTGGAACATTCGATTGCGCCAATAATTCGGCAAAATTTTTGAACTGTTGCTTAGTTGCCATAAACTTGTAGTGATTTTTGACGATTGCATTTCTATCCTAATTTTTTCAGACCGCGATCGCATTTATAACTAGGGGTCAGAGATCCCGACAATGTAGACCTTTAGTTGAGAAAATGACCTATTACCTCGAGCCTTCTTTATTGGGACAAATTTTTCTGTCTTCTTCCTTTTTAAACTATAGTTTTTGCAATATACCTAACCTCTGACCTCCGAGCTCAGACCCCTAGTTACAGAGCACAAATCAATCTACAATCATTGAGCGGTTAACCGTCATTGCTGAAGCAAGATAGTTGTAGAGGTGTTTTTATGGAAGTATTGCCCGACAATTTGCAACGATTACGCGACCGAGTTGCGATCGTGACTGGTGCTTCGCGGGGAATTGGCAAAGCGATCGCGCTTAGCCTAGCGAGTGAAGGTGCAAACGTTGTTGTTAATTATGCGAGTTCTAGCACCGCAGCCGAACAAGTTGTTGCAGAAATCTCAGCAGGTGGGGGAAATGCCATTGCACTACAAGCAGATGTGTCCAAACTCGACCAAGTTGATACACTGCTAAATACTGTTATGGAAAAATGGAACCGCGTTGATGTACTTGTAAACAATGCTGGCATTACCCGCGATACGTTGTTATTACGAATGAAACCAGAAGAATGGCAAGCTGTCATTGACCTTAACCTAACTGGTGTTTTCTTGTGTACTCGCGCCACTAGCAAAATCATGCTCAAGCAACGTAGCGGACGCATTATCAGTATTGCTTCCGTTGCTGGTCAAATGGGGAACCCAGGACAAGCAAACTACAGTGCTGCTAAAGCCGGAGTTATTGGATTTACAAAAACTGTTGCTAAGGAATTAGCGCCGCGCGGAATTACTGTCAATGCGGTTGCACCTGGTTTCATTACTACTGATATGACGAGCAATCTCAGCAATACCGAAGAAATTCTAAAATTTATTCCTCTTGGTCGCTACGGTCAACCCGAAGAAGTTGCTGGAATGGTTCGCTTTCTCGCCGCCGATCCTGCGGCTGGTTATATTACTGGGCAAGTGTTTAATGTTGATGGTGGCATGGTAATGGCGTAGGGGCGCTTTTAAAATATTGTTTTCTTTAAAGTTTCTACAAATAGATCGCACAGGAGCAGAGGAGCAGAGGAGAAGTTAATTGTAGTTCTTATTTGGAGAAATGGTAGAGAATCTAAGGTTGGAATTAGCTGAAGATCGCACACCCTGCTGATGTTGAGTTAAAGCGCAATACCAGAAATTACTCTGGTCGCAACCCTAAAGACTCGTAGGTTCGTCCATTGCGATCGCAAAGTTCAACTTCAAACACAGATAGCATTGCGCATTCACATTTGAAGCTACAACACATATAGCCATTGGGCTTTACTATCTGCCACGCCGATCGCCTCTACTGACTACAGGGGATATCCGAAGAGCGCACTTCTATCCTCAGTATCCTCAGCTTTAGTCACTAGCCATCATGTTTGATTCCCTTGCTTTTCACCTGATTTTTTCTTCAGGGTTAGCACTCCAGACTAGAGAGTGCTAAATTGGAAAATTGGAAGCGCTAGAAAAAATAAAACAATATGGCAAAAATCGTTGCGTTTGATGAAGAATCGCGGCGGGCGTTAGAACGCGGTGTCAACGCTCTTGCTGATGCTGTCAAAATTACATTAGGACCAAAAGGGCGTAACGTTTTACTCGAAAAGAAATTTGGTACACCCCAGATTGTTAACGATGGAATTACCGTTGCCAAGGAAATTGAACTTGAAGATCCGCTAGAAAACACTGGCGCGCGCCTAATTCAAGAAGTCGCATCAAAAACAAAGGACGTTGCTGGTGATGGCACAACAACAGCCACCGTTTTAGCCCAAGCAATGATTCGAGAAGGCTTAAAGAACGTTGCAGCTGGCGCAAATCCTGTTGCAGTAAGACGCGGGATGGAAAAAACCATCGATATGCTAGTTGAAGAAATTGCCGCAGCAGCAAAACCAGTGGAAGGCGGTGCGATCGCGCAAGTCGCAACTGTTTCTGCGGGTAATGATGAAGAAGTCGGCGCCATGATTGCCGAAGCAATGGAGCGCGTGACCAAAGATGGCGTAATTACCGTAGAAGAGTCCAAATCGCTGACGACCGATCTAGAAGTTGTAGAAGGGATGCAACTCGATCGCGGTTATATTTCACCCTACTTCATTACCGACAACGAGCGGATGGTCGTCGATTTTGAAAATCCGCGTATTTTAATTACTGACAAAAAAATCAGTACAATTCAAGATTTAATTCCTGTTTTAGAAAAAGTGGCGCGTGCCGGTCAACCGCTATTAATTATTGCGGAAGATGTAGACGGTGAAGCTTTGGCAACTTTAGTTGTGAATAAAGCTAGAGGAGTCCTCAACGTTTGCGCGATCAAAGCACCAGGATTTGGCGATCGCCGCAAGGAAATGCTACGCGATATCGCGGTTCTCACTGGCGGACAAGTCATTTCTGAAGAAGTTGGACTCAGTTTAGACGATGCTTCCTTAGAAATGATGGGAGTTGCGCGCAAAGTTACCGTTAACAAGGAAACAACAACTATTGTTGCTGGTAGCGATAATAAAGACGACGTGCAAAAGCGAATTGCTCAAATTCGTCGGCAACTCGAAGAAACTGACTCCGAATACGACAAAGAAAAACTTCAAGAACGAATTGCGAAACTCGCAGGTGGAGTTGCAGTGATTAAAGTCGGTGCTGCTACAGAAACCGAACTCAAGGATCGCAAATTGCGGATTGAAGACGCGCTCAATGCTACAAAAGCAGCAGTAGAAGAAGGTATTGTTCCTGGTGGCGGTACAATGCTGATTCACCTTTCTACCAAAGTCGAAGACATCAAAAATAAACTCAACGACGAAGAAAAAATTGGTGCCGATATTGTCAAGCGATCGCTCGAAGCTCCCCTGCGCCAAATGGCAGATAATGCAGGTGTGGAAGGCTCTGTCATCGTGGAAAAAGTTCGGGAGACCGAATTTAATATAGGCTACAACGCTGCTACAGGCGAATTTCAAGACTTGATCGCTGCTGGAATTCTTGACCCTGCAAAAGTTGTGCGTTCAGCCCTACAAAATGCAGGCTCAATTGCTGGAATGGTACTCACAACCGAAGCACTTGTCGTAGAAAAACCTGAAAAGAAAGCTGCTGCTGCTCCTGATATGGGCGGTATGGGCGGTATGGGTGGCATGGGTGGTATGGGCATGATGTAATTCCCCACTTTCCCACTACCTACAATTAAATTAATTGTTCAAGCAGTTTGTGGCTTTCAACAAGCTGCTTTTTTATGCAAGTAGATTTTGGCTAGTATTGTGCAACAGTATCTCCCCAGCCTCAGAAAACTGCTTTGTAATACTATTTGGCAGGAAGCAGGATAAAGGAACGAGCTTATACTAGTTCACCCAATGAGAGCTATAAACAAGTTCTCCCCTGCTGTGAAAGCTGCCTACTGATATCAGCCCTAAATTAAAACAATATTAACCCTCCTGTCGCATGGTCAAAACATCGATTCAATCTTCTCCTTCTGAGATAAAGTCTGTCCGTGAAGATTTCTTCTACGAGCAACCTGGAAGCTTACCAGGGACTTTGAGTATCGAGGAAGACGCTCCCCCACCAGTTATTATGCTGATCGACTATAACGAAGCTCATGCTATGCGTAAACAAGTAAGTACACCAGAAGAATGTCTTCCTTACTTAGATAGTGAGTCAGTTTCGTGGGTTGATGTCCAAGGATTAGGTAGTGAAGATATTTTACAAAGATTAGGCAACGTATTTAAGCTACATCCGCTGCTATTAGAAGATGTTGTTAATGTTCCACAACGCCCCAAAGTAGAAGATCATCAAGACCAATTAGTTGTTATTGCACGGATGGTAATTCCTAAAGAAAATAGAATTGGTTTTTACAGCGAACAAGTAGGCTTTGTTTTAGGTAAAAATTATCTATTGACAGTTCAAGAAGAACCCGAACATGATTGCTTTGAAGCAGTAAGACAACGCATTCGCCAAAACAAAGGTACCCTGCGCAAACAGCAGGCAGATTATTTACTATATACACTTTTAGATTCAATTATTGATGGTTTCTTCCCTGTTTTAGAAGACTATGGGGAACTTATTGAAGCTTTAGAAGAGGAAGTTGTCACTAACCCAACACGAAAAACGTTAGAAAAAATTTATCGCGTGAGAAGAGATTTATTAACGCTGCGACGTGCCATTTGGCCGCAAAGAGATGCGATTAATTCATTAATTCGCGATGGTAGCGCGCAGATTAGCGAAAGCGTGAGAATTTATTTACGTGACTGTTATGACCATGCAGTACAGGTTTTAGATATGGTAGAAACTTATCGTGAATTAGCAGCAGGATTAATGGATGTTTATTTATCTGCTATTAGTAACCGGATGAATGAAATTATGAAATTGCTAACAGTGATTTCATCAATCTTTATTCCATTAACGTTTATTGCTGGGGTGTATGGAATGAATTTTAATACCGAGCGATCGCCCTGGAATATGCCAGAATTAAATTGGTATTGGGGCTATCCGCTGTGTTTGATAAGTATGGGCGCGATCGCTGCTTTACTCGTTGTCTTTTTCTGGCGACGCGGCTGGTTTGAAAATTATTCGACAATCGCTGATGATACTGTCGCCAAAAATTACAGTCGCAAGAGTAGTCTTTGGCGGCGATCGCGTAGATAACAACTCGTTTCAAGGATTACACTGGAACTAGGGAAAGAGTAGGCGCAGCGGTTGCGGAACAGTTCTAAGCAGCTGTTCTGAGGAAAGTCCGGACTCCCGAAAGACCAAACTTGCTGGGTAACGCCCAGTACGAGTGATCGTGAGGATAGTGCCACAGAAACATACCGCCGATGAAGCATTTAGCTTACAGGTAAGGGTGCAAAGGTGCGGTAAGAGCGCACCAGCAACGTCGAGAGGCGTTGGCTCGGTAAACCCCGGTTGGGAGCAAGGTCGGAGGAACTATGGTTGGTCTTTTACCAGTTCCGCTGTAGGAGAACCGCTAGAGGCGTCTGGTGACAGGCGTCCCAGATAGATAACCGCATTTCACCTGCGGTAATGCGCAAGGGTGAATAACAGAATCCGGCTTATGTCCTGCTCTTTCCCTACCTACAAGTAGGTAGTAGATTGATTGAATGAGGATACGAATAAAGGAAGATGGGAAAAAGCAGAGAATCAGTAGATGATTGATCGTAATATGCCATTCGTTTTCTTTATCTGATTCATCTCCCAAACGCTGAACCCCAACTTCACTAATGAGCTTAAGTTATCCACGTCGTCAAAAGCAATTACAAAACCTCGTACAAAAACTAGGACTGCCAACACAAGCGCCAGTACAATGGCACCTTTTAGATTTGGCACTAACCCATCCAAGTGTTTCAGCGCAAGCAAATTATGAACAGTTGGAGTTTATTGGTGATGCGGTAGTACGACTCGTTGCAGCCGAAGTTTTGTGGGAAACTTATCCAGAGTGTCCGGTGGGTGAATTTGCCGCGATTCGTTCAGTGTTGGTGAGCGATCGCATTTTGGCAACTTTAGCAGATGAATATGACTTGGGAATGTATTTGCTAGTTGCTGGAAGTGCGACGGGAGATAAAGCTGGAGAGGAATCGCGCTTAGCTGATGCTTTTGAAGCAGTACTCGGAGCCTTATATCTCAGTACTCATAATTTGGAGTTGGTACGACCTTGGTTAGACATTCATTTTAAACAGCTTGCCGCCCAAATTCGCTCAGATCCTGCCCGACTTAACTATAAAGCCGCTCTCCAAGAATGGACGCAAGCGCATTATAAATGCCTACCAGAGTACCGCGTACAGGAAATCAATCATCGCGGCAACATTCACGATCGCTTTACAGCCCAAGTATGGCTGCAAGGACGACAATTAGGGCAAGGTACAGGTAGGTCGATTAAAGCAGCAGAACAAGCTGCGGCGCAAGCTGCTTTTTTAGCACTAAATGGTCAAGCGCCAGAAATGGTTATTTCAAGTCCGGCTCATTAGTTTTGTAGCAGAGGTCAGGGATCAGGGGTCAGAGGTTGGGTGTAAAAGCAAGCAATGGTCGCAGTTCTCAGCTTTCTGTGCTATGGCTATAAGAAGCAGCGAGCGGAAATTTTTGTGCAAAGGCACTCTCCGCCATCCGGAAATTTCCAAGACAACGGCTGAGGAAGCATGCGAAAGTTTATCATGGATAAGGACATAGACAAGCTAATGCTTCTAAGCTTCTATACTAACTTTCCTGCATGAAGAGAATTGCGAATAAATTTCCACCCAAATAAACGCAGGGTAGTCCACCTGTGTAAACTTATTGCTAAAAGTCTTAAGATTTTGTGTACGAAGGTATACTTTACCTAAATAGCTCCAAAAGAAGTTGTAGGCTACATCAACGGTCGGGCTTTCACTTGATGCGATCTTAGGATCTAGGGAGATGCAAGCGGTCAAGCACGCGTGGTTCTTCGCGTACGTGGTGCGAACGTAACGGCGCTAAGTCCATTACAGGCATTGTAATTGCAACTGTTGTCCCTTTACCAACACCCGCGCTATGCAATGTGATGCTTCCCCCCATTAACTCGATTAGATTGCGTGAAATTGCTAATCCCAATCCTGTACCGCCAAATTTGCGCGTAGTTGTCCCATCTACCATCACAAAGGGGCGAAAAAGTTTGTGTTGTAGCGCCGGATCGATTCCTACGCCTGTGTCTTCTACGGTGATAACTACGCGCGATCTACTGCTGTTAGGCAACAGCTCTGTAACAGGTTGTAGCTGCGTGCTAATCGTAATTTTACCTTGCTCAGTAAATTTAACTGCATTACCAATAACATTGAGTAATACTTGTTTCAGCTTCGCGGGATCGGCTTGTACAGGAATTGGTTCGCTTCCTTGAGACACAACAAGCTGTAAGCCCTTTTGTTGAATATGAACTGTTTGAAGATTGATTACCTCTTTCAGGAGTTGCTGTAAATCCGTCGGTTCTAAAACTACTGATAGTTTACCCGCTTCGATTTTAGCAACGTCAAGTAAGTCATTAATGATACTCAGTAAGTGAATTGCCGCTTCATCGGCGCGTTGTAAAAACTCCATTTCCTCTTCGCGATCGTCGCAACAGCCATCGCGGATGAGGCGAACACATCCGATAATCGCATTCAGCGGTGTTCTCAGTTCGTGCGATGTCGTTGCCAAAAACTCACTTTTGAGTTGATTTGCTGCTTGGGCTTCTTCCCACGCTGTCTCAATTTCTTCTGCTGACGCAGTTAATCGTTCTACCATGCGTTCGAGTGCTTCAGCAAGTTGTTGAAATTCTCGAATTTTGAAGTTGTGCGGGACTCGTTCGACACCATGGTGACTCTGGAGATTCAAAGCATAGTCACGTAATTTTTCTAAAGGTCGTGCTAAATCGCGCGCTAAATACCTTGTTGCGAGTAAACTAGCACCAAGTAACCCAGCTGTAAGTACGATCAGAATAATTTTAATTTCGCGTAGACCATACAGTGCGCTATCTAAGCGCGTAACAGCTAAAATTGTCCAATACTGGTTTGGCTCGTTTGCGATCGGGCTAGGAATCGCACTGTAACCTGCCAAAAATTCTCTTCCATTTTTGGTAAACGACACATTTTGTACATCTTGGCGTCCAGCGATCGCATTTTCGACAATTCTTTGCAGTCGCACAGCGTCGGGTTCTTGTTGAATCTTCCTGCCAACGCATTCAGCAAGCGGGTGCGCCAAAATAATGCCATGCTGCGCGATGACAACAGTGTAACCTGTCAATGAACCACGCCGCGTCCGTTCTTGCGGTTCTAAAGCCGCTTGAATATGCAAGGTATAGCGCGGCTGATTTGTGGGTGTGAAGATTGCTGTGGAGAAGCGTAAGTGCAGTTGACCAATCGAACGATGAGAATTTGGAGTGGATTTGTGCACTTGTGCGGGTAAATCTACAGGTAACAACGCGGCTACATTGACAGAGCGACTGAGATTCAAAGGCGATTGTGTTTGGAGAACCGGTAGCGCAGCCTCGGTGTTAGCCCAAATATTTCCACAAGTACTGGCGATTTGTTTTTGAGTTTGTGCATCTCTTAAATGGACGCACTGAACGTAATCAGGAAGTTGCGTCGCTAATTCGTTCAGATACTGCTGCGCTTGTAAGGTTGTTCCTGTTTGCAGAATTTGTGCGTGACTCGCAGTCATTGAGATTGCTTTAAGGGCGGCGATCGCATCTTCAATACTCTCTCCTTTTCTCACTGCGCTTTCAGTCAAATTTTGGCGTGCCGTTTCCAACAGGATAGAGCGTGCTTTCCTAAAAGCAACAGCCTCGCCGATGAGTAGTACTGGTACGCTCAATAATAAAATTCGCGACAGTAAAATGCGGCGAAATGAAGATTGACCTGGCTTAGCCATAATAATATCTCACTGAAAAGCTGGAAAACCCAACAGCGCAAAACTACTTACCGAGTCGCACAGCAAAGCGTGTTCTTTTAAGTGTAAAAACAACCTTTTGTTGAAAAAGCATATTTCTACACCACATCAGATGTTTTATCGCATATATTGGCTAAAGCACAATGCTTTACATTATGATGTCTCATCACTCACTCAGCTTTGCGGCATGATTAAAATAAAGTTAATTTTTGGACTAACTAATGTATAAATATTAACTCAATATTTCTGGCAAATAGGGAATTTACTCGCGCTTGGAACCGTTATCACT
Organism: Chroococcidiopsis sp. TS-821; assembly: GCF_002939305.1. Lineage (NCBI taxonomy): Bacteria > Bacillati > Cyanobacteriota > Cyanophyceae > Chroococcidiopsidales > Chroococcidiopsidaceae > Chroococcidiopsis > Chroococcidiopsis sp. TS-821. Next base: position 129,962 of record NZ_MVDI01000011.1, read on the forward strand.
AACGTAAGAGCAATATGGTAGTAAGGGCAATTGATTGTAGTTGCCGAAGCAATTTTTAATTAAGTAGAAGCAATGGCGGATAATAATCAAAAACGACCTCACACTACAGTAGTTTTAGCGATGAGTGCGGATGGCAAAATCGCAGATATTAAGCGATCGCCTGCCCGCTTTGCTTCATCAGTCGATCAGGCACATTTAGAAAAACAACTCGCAACTGTTGATGCAGTGCTGTTTGGTGCAGGGACTCTTAGAACTTACGGCACGACGATGAGTATTTCTCATCCCCAGTTACTCCAGCAACGCTTAGCGCAAAATTTACCACCACAGCCCTTACAAATCGTCGCTTCTTTGTCTGCTGACATCGATCCGCGTATCCGGTTTTTTCGACAACAAGTCAGCCGCTGGTTACTCACAACAACTCCTGGTGCTCGACACTGGCACGAAGGTGTAGAATTTGAGCGAATTTTGGTTTGCGAAGCACCTGCGGCAAATGGTATTGATTGGGTCAACGCTTTACAACTGCTTGCTGAGTTAGGGATATCACGTTTAGCAGTAATTGGTGGTGGCGAACTGATCGCTTCACTCATTGCAGACGATTTAATCGACGAGTTTTGGCTGACGATCTGTCCGCTCATTTTGGGTGGCGTTGATGCTCCTACCCCTGTCGAAGGAGCAGGATTTCCTTCGGAACAGTTAGCGCCTCGTTTAGAGCTACTCTCAGCCGAAGTCATCGAGCAAGAAGTCTTCCTGCACTATCGACGGCAACGTGTAGAAGATTAGATTACCCTATTTAGAAGGGTTCAGCGATCGGAGATCGAGAATCAGAAAAAGAAATTGTAATTCAACTCACCCCTCATTTGACAATGGTGGAACAACTCAAACCCCGCTATTCTGTTGCTTGGATTAATCATATTGCTGAAATTCCTCAAACTGAATGGGATGCCCTAGCATTACCACTGGCGACGCCATTTTTTGAATGGGATTGGCTGCACAATCTTGAAAGTTCAGGTAGTGCGGTTGCTCAAGCGGGTTGGTTACCCAATCACTTAACGGTGTGGCGCGATCGCTCATTGATTGCCGCAGCACCGTTGTATCTTAAAGGTCATAGTTACGGTGAGTTTGTTTTCGATCATCAATGGGCAGATTTGGCGCAACGCATTGGCGTGCGTTATTATCCCAAACTTTTGGGAATGTCACCATTTACACCCGCAACAGGCTATCGCTTTTTAATTGCTCCTGGAGAAGATGAGGATGAGATTACCGAGTTGATGGTGCGAGCGATCGATACTTTTTGTGCCAAAAACCGCATCTCTGGTTGTCATTTTCTTTACGTCGATCCGCAATGGCGCAGTGTCTTAGAACGTCATGGTTTCATAACTTGGATTAATCATAATTACGTTTGGCAAAATCAAGGTTTTCAAACTTTTGATGATTATTTAGCCATTTTCAACGCTAATCAACGGCGGAATATTAAACGCGAACGCAAAGCCGTTGCGACAAATGGTTTGCGGCTACAGCCTCTCACTGGCGATGAAATTCCCAAATCAATGTTTTCGTTGATGTACAACTTTTATGCTGATACCTGCGATAAATTTGGTTGGTGGGGTAGTAAGTACCTGACAAAAAAGTTTTTTGAGCAGTTACATGCAAATTATCGGCATCGAGTTGTGTTTTTTGCGGCGTATAGCGATCGCGATCCCCGTCAACCGCTGGGAATGTCGTTTTGTTTAACCAAAGGCGATCGCCTGTACGGACGTTATTGGGGAAGTTTTCAAGAAATCGATTGCTTGCACTTTGATGCTTGCTACTACGCGCCCATCGAATGGGCAATTTCACACAATATTCAAATCTTCGATCCAGGTGCGGGAGGACGTCACAAAAAACGTCGCGGCTTTCCTGCAAGTCCAAATTACAGTTTGCACCGCTTTTATAATTCTCGGCTTGAGCAAATTTTGGGTTCGTACATCCGCGAAGCAAATCAATGGGAAATGCAAGAGATAGATGCAATTAACCAGGAATTACCATATAGTCGACGTGATTTATAGTTGTAGCAGGAGTCAGGTTTACCTCCGCTCCGAATAATCAGTATGAGCTTCTATAATGTCTTAACTACTCTATTGACTGGGCATATATCTTGCACCTAGCAATGCAAAGATGCCATGTAAACCAATCCTGCCACAAGGTGGTTCGCCTTCTTGACTTGGGGCATTGCCTTGTAACGGCGCTCGAAATCTGTAAGAGAGAGGCGATCGCTGTTTTCCAACGGTGGAATTGAGAGGCTCTGGTTGGGCGTGGTTACCATCGGTTGAACCTCCTGACCTTGCTTATACCTCAGATGCACAAGTTTTTGTCTGACCGCTCTAACTCTACTGTATTAAATTAAACAGCTTCAACAGGTCTACCAAAAATTCTGTCGGTCAACTTCACATACCAGGCAGCCGCCTGCACTTGAATGATGTATGCCATCGAAATGATCAGCGCGATTTCTGCACCTTCTTTGCCAAAAGCCGTCATCGCGATCGCCAAGGCAATCGACAGGTTCCGCATCACGGTTCCGTAGACCAGCGCGATCGCATCATTGCGATTAAAAAACAGCTTGCCAACGATCGTACTCAGCAGAAAGTTGCCACTATACACAATTGCCAAAGGTAGTAGTAGAGAAATCAGCATCCAGGGATTTGCCACAATTCCCTTCGCACGCAATGCCATCGCAACAAACACAATTCCTAATACGCCCAATGTCGAGAAGGCGGGAAACTTCTGCTTCAAGTTTTTGTTGTATTTGTCTTTGCCCACAGTAGCAAGTAAGAGGCGCTGAGTTACGATGCCTAAAACCAAAGGCAAAAACACGATCGCCAAGATTTGTTGAAACACGCTTGCCAAAGGAATTTCAACGACTGTTCCCATTAACCACTTTGCGTAAAATGGAGTAGCGATTGACCCAGCAATTAACCCAACGACTGTCATTTTGATTGCCGCACTCACATTTCCCTTCGCAAAGCCTGTCCAGGAAATCGTCATGCCACTGGTAGGAAGTAAGGCAGATAGGAGGAGTCCTAGTGCAATCAACGGCTGATCGTGGAAGAACCATTGACCCACAAAATAATCAAAAAAAGGAATAACTGCAAAGTTAATCAACTGAGTGACGATTTGAACCTTATAGTCACCACCTGAAAAAACTTCCTTAACCTGTAGGTTGATCGTCATGGGATAGACCATGAGAAAAGTTAGAGGAACAATTGTTGCTTTCAGGAAACTAGGGTCAACGGCAACACCAAAGAGAATGCCTGCGATCATCGTGGCTGGAATCGACCAAATCAGCTGCTGTTGAATCAGAGCAAGAAATTTCCACATGAAAGTCTGTTGGTGATTTATTAGTTGAATCAAGAATGAACTAAGTCACGGTCACGGGTTTGAGTTGTGTTTTGTAGGTGTTGTGTCCGTTGTTGCGGGTAGCTGGGCTTGCTAGGATGTCTTTCGTTTAGCGCGAGCGTGGCGTTGCCCTAACTTACCGAGGGATTCTTGCAGTGTCCCCATTGGGCAGACAGAACACCAGGCACGAGGACGAGTGGCAATTCCTAGAGGAATCGCAATTAAACTAGTGACAACACACATGTTGACAAATACTCCCCCGATCGCCAGCAAGTCTCCACCTGTTGCAATCATGCGGGAAATAAAGATACTCATAAATAAACCAAACACCCCCCAGCGGAACCAACGCCGATTAAACAGGCGTGGCCAAGGGCGATTGAAGGTAAAGTGTGGCATGACAATATCCAAAAAAGCTCCTCTGGGACAGAGATTGCTGCACTAATAGCGAGCGTGAAAGTAAGAGTTTGTAATCAGAAATGCCATCATCAAGGGCATCAAATAGCCCAGCAAGGGATAGAACAAACCACCGATCGCAATTAACGGAAAAAATCCCAGCATAATCCATTGAGAACGTTTGCCTTTCGATTTTCTGGCTTTGGCTTGTGTCGCCATTAAAGTGTCTCCTCTTTGGGTAAAAAACTGAAACAACGTGACCGCATTGAGGTCTATGCAGCAGTATCTTTGGGCTGAGGATGGGTCTGGTTGTCTCGCTGGATTTGTTCCTCTAGTGCAGCGATCGCCCCGTTGGTTGCAGCAAGCCGCGTTTGCAGATGATCTCGCAGCCACTTCAAGAACTTAAGCTGGCGTACTTGGTACGTTTGGTGTAATTCCGAAGAAGAACCACACCTATCCATCAACCAAAAAGGAACCATCTAATATCTCCCTGTAGATTGCCTCGACATAGACTGCATACATCACCTCAAATCTACCCAACTAATTATATAATCAAATAGTTATAAAAAGACAACGTGTAATTATACTTGTACACTGAAGATGTTGACCTGATTCAGTTGAGACTCAGTTATACCAATTCTTTAAAGGAGGGCTACAGATGGTATAAAACTGTCATTGGGTTCAAGAGGCATCTATGGCAGGGGTTTACAAACTAGAAATCGCTGAAAGCGTCGAAGACCTCAAGCAGTTGCTGCGA